>JAIKYN010000197.1 GCA_024683155.1 Lachnospiraceae bacterium
CTGGCCATGGCATTTATGACTTTCTTTAACAGCGGCCGGCCGGTTCTGTTTCCGGACATCACCTATTCCTTCTACGATGTATGGGCAGAGCTTTACGGCATCCCTTATGAGACCATTCCCCTGGATGGGAATTTTAAGATCCGTCCTTCGGATTACATCGGCAGGGGCAACGGCGGTATTGTGATCGCCAATCCCAATGCACCCACCGGAGAGTTTTTACCCCTTTCTGCCATTGAGCAGATCGTGGCATCCAATCCGGATTCCGTGGTGATCGTGGATGAAGCGTATGTGGATTTCGGAGGAGAGAGCGCCATCCCTCTTTTGAAGAAATATGACAATCTCCTGGTGGTACAGACGTTTTCCAAGTCCCGGGCCATGGCCGGTATGCGTATCGGTTATGCCATTGGGAATCAAGAGATGATCGGCTATCTTCAGGATGTAAAATATTCCTTTAATTCCTACACCTTGAACCGTCCCGCGATCCTGATGGGAACCGCTTCGGTGAAGGATGATGCCTACTTTAAGGAAACCTGTGCCAAGGTCATAAAGACCAGGGAGTGGACCAAGGAGCAGCTGAAGGCGTTGGGATTCCGTTTCCCGGATTCCCGTACCAACTTTATCTTTGCAGAGCATCCTTCCATTCCTGCCAAGAAGATCTTCGATGCCCTGAAGCGGGAAGGCATCTATGTACGTTACTTTAATAAACCAAGGATCAGCGAACATCTGCGCATTACCATCGGAACCGATGCCCAGATGCAGACGCTCATTGATTTTTTGAAAGAGTTCGTGGCAAAAGCAACGCCCGCAGAATAAACAGAAAGTTAGAGTAAGAGGTTTTTATGTTAAAGCAGTATTTATGGATTTTCTTTATTTCAATGGTACCCATCATCGAACTGAGAGGTGCCATCCCGGTTTCACAGGCGATGGGCTTACCTTTGCTGGAATCCTACATTGTTTGTATCATCGGGAATATGATCCCCGTGCCCTTTATTTTCTTCCTGGCCCGCCGTGTGCTGGAGTGGGGCGCAGATAAGCCGGTGATCGGCAAGTTCTTTACCTTCTGTCTGGAGAAAGGACATAAGGGAGGAGAAAAACTGAAGTCTAAAGCAGGCAGAGGGTTATTCCTGGCACTGCTTCTGTTCGTGGGAATTCCCGTTCCCGGAACCGGAGCATGGACCGGTACACTGGCAGCCAGTATTCTGGATATGGATTTCAAGTCCAGCGTGGTTGCGGTTCTGCTGGGGGTTCTGCTGGCAGGCGTGATCATGGGTATGGTCAGCTTTGGTATATTCAGTTTTATTTAAGACAGGTGTACACGTATGAGTGAAGCATACAGTGAATTCGCAGGAGTATATGATCTGTTCATGGAAGATGTCCCTTACACGCAGTGGAGGGACTTTCTTCTTACTGAGCTAAAGGAGCGGCACATCCTGCCGGTACGGGAAGCATGCGATAATGCCATCCGTCAGGCCGAGAACGAGGGCAGGGAAGCCACGGAAGAGGTGCTCCTTTCCCAGGAGAAAGGTACGGTACTGGATCTTGGATGCGGAACCGGGACCTTGTCGGAACTTCTGTATGATGCGGGATACGATGTGATCGGTGTGGACCTTTCCGCCGCCATGCTGGGCAAAGCCATGGAGAAGAAAGAGAACAGCGGCCGGCAGATCCTGTATCTGATGCAGGACATGACAGAGCTGGAGCTGTACGGAACCATCGGCGCCTGCGTCAGTGTTTGCGACAGCGTGAACTACCTGCTGACGGAAGAAGAGATGGTGAAGACCTTCTCATTGGTAAATAATTACCTGTATCCCGGCGGTGTATTCATCTTTGATTTCAATACGGTGTACAAATACGAGAGGATCATAGGAGAATCCACCATTGCGGAGAACCGGGAGGAGGGCAGTTTTATCTGGGAGAATTACTATGATCCCGATACCCGGATCAACGAATACGATCTGACCTTGTTTCTTCCGGCGGGAGACGGACTGTTCCGCAGGACTACGGAGACCCATTATCAGAGAGGATACACTCTGGAGGAAATAAAGTCCTACGTGGAGAAAGCGGGTCTTATCTTTGAGAAAGCGCTGGACAGCGATACCATGGAAGAAGTAACCGAGATCAGTGAACGCATCGTGGTGATCGCCAGGGAGCACGGGAAATCCGGGGAGCATGGGAAATAAATAAGGGCCCGGGCATCGGCAAATGACGAAACGTTATAAATGGGAATAAACGGATAGAAACGGAAATACATCCATCTGGATCAGTGATCGGAAAGTAACCGAAACAGAAAGAAAGCGAGTAACAATGAGTGATTATATCGTGCGTGGCATGGCCGCACAGGACCAGATCCGGTTCTTTGCATCCACCACAAAAGAGCTGGTGGAACATGCCAGACAGATCCATAATTCCAGTCCCGTAATGACGGCAGCCTTAGGAAGACTTCTGACGGCCGGCGGCATGATGGGCAGCATGTTAAAGGGAGGCAAGGATACCCTGACCCTGCAGATCCGCGGTGACGGCCCTGCCAAGGGCATGACGGTGGTTGCGGATGCTGCTTCCAATGTAAAGGGATATTCCATCTTCCCCCAGGTGATCTTACCGGCCAATGACCAGGGAAAACTGGATGTAGGCGGGGCCCTGGGAGAGGGAACCTTAACGGTGGTGAAGGATATGGGATTAAAAGAGCCCTATTCCGGACAGGTAAAACTGCAGACCGGAGAAGTGGGGGATGACCTGACCTATTATTTTGCGGTATCCGAGCAGGTGCCTTCTTCCGTCGGTCTGGGGGTTCTGATGAACAAGGATAACACCGTAGCCTGCGCCGGAGGGTTCATCATTCAGCTGATGCCTTTTGCATCGGAAGAAGTGATCTCCAAACTGGAGGAAAACTTAAAGGCTATCCATTCCGTGACCAGTATGCTGCGTAGCGGTCTTACACCGGAGCAGATGATCGAACATATCTTAAAGGATCTGGAGCCGGAAGTTACCGACACCATTCCTACCCGGTATCTGTGCAACTGCAGCCAGGAGAAGGTGGAACGCATGCTTATCAGCTTAGGCCGCAAAGAACTGCAAAACATTATCGATGATGATAAGGATATAACCGTAAACTGTGAATTCTGCGGAAAGAACTATACTTTTATGCCGGAAGAAGTCCGGACATTGAAGGAGAAGGCGCAGAGAGACTGACGAGGTGAAGATCAGTGAAAGACGGATTCATTAAAGTTACAGCCATTACACCGGAGATCAAGGTAGCAGATCCCGCTTTTAATGCGGATCAGATCTGTATCTGTCTCGATAAGGCTTACGCGGAACAGGATAAGATCATCGTTTTCCCGGAGCTTTGCATCACCGGCTATACCTGCCAGGATCTGTTCCATCAGCAGCAGCTGTTGTATGGGGCAAGGGAGGCATTAAACCAGATCATTGTGCACACTGCAGGAAATGATGCCCTGGTGTTCGTGGGCCTGCCCATTTCTCTGGACGGGAAACTGTATAACGTGGCGGCTGCCATCTCCGATGGCCATCTTCACGCCTTTATCCCCAAGACCTGTATTCCCAATTACGGGGAATTCTATGAAGTCCGTCATTTTAGTCCGGCACCGGAAGATATGCGGGAGATCGTCTTTAACGGACGCAGCGTTCCTTTTGGCACAAAGATCCTGTTATCCTGTAAGAACCGGGAGGATCTGGTAGTGGGCTGCGAGATCTGCGAAGATGTATGGAGTCCCAACCCGCCTTCCACCGCTCATGCCATGGCAGGAGCTACGGTGATCGTGAATCTGTCCGCTTCCAATGAAACCGTTGCAAAGGCGGATTATCGCAAGATGCTCATTACCTCTACCAGTGCAAGGCTGGTGGCAGGCTATATCTATGCATCGGCAGGCGAGGGCGAATCTACCCAGGATCTGGTATTTTCCGGTCACGATATGATCGCGGAGAACGGAGTGATACTGGCAGAAAGTAAGCGTTTTCAACCGGGCCGGGTTACCAGCGAACTGGATCTGGAGCGCATTGCCCATGATCGCCGTCGTATGAATACCTATCCCCAGACCAGGGCAGAAGGTTATGTTCACATTCCCTTCTCCTTCGGAAAGATCGAAAATACGAAGCTTACACGCTTTATTTCTAAGACGCCCTTTGTGCCCGGAGATGTTGCCCAGAGGACCAGGCGTTGCGAAGAGATCTTCGAGATCCAGGCAGGCGGCCTTAAGAAGCGTCTGGTACATACCCATTGCAAGACAGCCGTGATCGGCGTATCCGGCGGTCTGGATTCCACCCTGGCACTGTTGGTTACCGCCAGAGCCTTTGACCTGGCAGGAAAGGACAACGAGGACATCCTGGCAGTGACCATGCCCTGTTTCGGAACTACGGACCGTACCTATCAGAATGCTCTGAGTCTGGCCAAAGCCCTGGGATGTACGCTGAAGGAAGTGGACATCAAGGAGTCTGTGATCCGGCATTTTGAAGACATCGGTCAGGATATGGAGAACCATGATGTGACCTATGAAAATGGTCAGGCCCGGGAACGCACCCAGGTACTTATGGATCTGGCCAATAAGGAAAGCGGCATGGTCATCGGCACCGGTGATATGTCGGAACTGGCCCTTGGATGGGCAACCTACAACGGGGATCATATGTCCATGTATGGGGTAAATGCAGGGGTTCCCAAGACCCTGGTGCGTCATCTGGTGGACTATGTGGCAGAATCTACCCCGGATGCGGAATTATCCAGAGTATTAAAGGATGTGCTGGCAACCCCGGTAAGCCCGGAGCTGCTTCCTCCGGTAGACGGCGTGATCTCGCAGAAGACGGAAGACCTGGTAGGCCCTTATGAGCTCCATGATTTCTTCCTGTATTATCTGCTGCGTTTCGGTTTCGATCCTGCTAAGATCTACCGGCTGGCATGCATCGCCTTCTTCGAGGATTATGATCGCGCCATTATCTTAAAATGGCTTCGTATCTTCCATCGCCGGTTTTTTGCACAGCAGTTCAAACGTTCCTGCCTGCCGGACGGACCGAAGGTTGGTAGCGTAGCTGTATCGCCCAGAGGCGATCTGCGGATGCCTTCCGATGCCAGCGCTTCCCTGTGGATGCGGGAGATCGATTTCCTGGATCATTCCGGAGCAGACGGGATCTTGTAAGGTTTTACAGAAAACAGGTCCGTTTAACGAAACAAGAAGAATATAAAAATTCCCACAGGTTTTGCCTGTGGGAATTTTTTGTGGAAGGAGGTCCTTTCGTTCATTATATGGATGGATGTTTGTATAATTCTTCCATGAAGTGGTCGCAAAGATATAACCACTGCTGGAAGTTGGGATGTTCACCGCCACCTAAGAGCTTCATACCAACGCCTCCGTGGGGACAGTTGATAAAGGTGTGCATTTCAACGGTTACGCCATGATCCCGTAGATCCTGTGCATAAGGAGCAATATTGGGAATGTTGAAATCCTTCTCTCCTACAATGACGATGGTGGGAGGATATACTACGTTGTCCCAGTCAAAGGGCTCCCCTAAGAAACGGGGACCATAGACACACAGGAAAGCATCCGGCGATCCGGAGAAGTGGTCCAGTTCATCCGGTTTATAAGAAGGAAAAGCATCCTGAATGGTACGACCGCCGGAAAAGTACTGAACGTTCTGCTCGCCGGTAAGACCGCCATTGGAGAAGCCTGCATAGGCAATGCGGTTTACAGGAACCCGGTACTTATCCGCATGGGCTCTTACATACTGGATCGCCCGGGCTACATCGGCACCGGCTTCCTTTCCGGACCAGGGATTGATGTTGGGACGGTTCATCAGGAAGAAACACTGATAGCCCAGCTCATTTAATTCCTTACCGGACTGATAACATTCATAGAGGATATTGCCGCCATGATCTCCACCGGCGCTCATGACAACGGCTCCCTTGGGTGTAACATCCTCCGGGATCAGGCTCTCATACATAAAGGGGAAAAAGTCCGGATCATGGGTGTATTCAAAATCGATATTTTCGGTATATTCCGTTTCCCGGGGCATATTCCCCTTTTTCCATAAGAAGATCTTCTCCGGAGCATCGGGAAAACGATGCTTTTCCACTTCCAGACGTTTTTCTCTGAATTCGGCGGTCAGGCGCTTCAGGGTAGCCTCATCGGTTTCCTTGCGTATACTTTCTTCCATCTGATGAAGGGCTACCAGTTCTTCAATGGGATAGCAGACACAGTCTTCATAAAGCTTTACGGCATCGTGGATCTCTCCTCCGAAGATGCGGAGCATGGTCGTATTTTTTTTGATACTCTTTTTTAATTCATCCAGTAAACTCATATTGCCTCCTTTTGTACCGGGACTTTCATCTTGTACCGGGACGATCATCTTGTACTGGTACTTTTATCTACAAATAAGTATAATTTTCCCAGGACATCCTCACTGCCACAAAATCTGACAAGAATATGGCAGATTCTGTAACAGTGGGATTAAAAAAGAGGCGATATCGCATGAAAACAGATTTTTTCAATAAGAAAACATTTCTTACGCTGGGAGCCGTTACAGGCTCTGCTTTTGTCATGGCCTTTGCCATGAACATCTTTATGCAGGAAGCATCTCTTTTGCCGGCCGGTTTTATGGGCGTGGCAAGACTGGTCAATATGATCGGGGCAAGAGCGGGGATCCGCATCGAGACATCCTGGGTGCTGGTGTGCATCAATATTCCCATTGCCATCTTCTGTGCCCGGAAGATCTCCAAGCGATTCGTGATCCTCTCCGGATTACAGATCGTATTATTATCCGTCTTCATGCGACTGATCCCGGTCTATCCAATCTTTGACCAGATCATTTTAAATGTGATCTTCGGAGGCTGCATCTACGGCCTGTCCATCGTGCTGGCACTGAAGGTGGGAGCTTCCACCGGCGGTACGGATTTTATCGCATTATATGTTTCCAACAAAACCGGAAAAGAGATCTGGGGAGAAGTCTTTATTTTTAACTGCGTGATGCTGGTACTCTTCGGATATCTGTTCGGATGGGACAAATCCGGCTATTCCATTGTGTTCCAGTATATTTCCACCCGTATGGTAACCACCTTCCATGATCGTTATAAACGGGTCATGATGCAGATCTTCACCAAGAAACCGGACGGGGTAGTAGAAGCGTATTTAAAGCATTTCAAACACGGCATCACCATCTTAAACGGTACCGGCGGTTACACCGGGGAAGATACGTCCATGCTGGTGTCCGTGATCTCATCCTATGAACTGGTAGAAGCCATCGAAGTGATCAAACAGGCCGATCCGGAAGTGATCGTGAATGTGACCAAGACCAGTCAGTTCATTGGCAAATTCGAACAGCCGAAACTCTAGAGACCGGAAAACCACGAATGGCTGCCTGAAACAATACAATATTCACAATCAAACCTCCGCATTATAACAAAATAAAAAAACAGTCCTACAATAAATAGATTATTTTATACAATTCGTGAAACTTCATTGAAAATTATATAAAATGGGGCTAAAATGTTTGTTATATGAAAGCTTTTTGGGTGGAGGTAACTAGTAATGAAGGCAACTAAGAGAAAATCCCTGAAGAAATCGTTACTTGGAAAGATCATTGTTTGCGTAGCGATCATGATCGTTATCATCACGCAGATCAGTATCAAACTGGCGTCGGATAACATACAGTCTCTTCTGAACAATGTTCTTGCAAGTGAGTCGGCGACGTATGCCAGTGAGATCCACACCTGGTGGAAGAGTATTGAAGACCGGGTAGGTCAGACAGCGGATGTGGTCCGGAACTTACCGGAACTGTCAGACGACGATATGTTGGCCATGCTTCTTAAATTAACGGAACTGGATCCGGATTCTCATGACGTATACATGGCATTCGGTGATACCGGTGTTTTCCTGGACGGATCGGGCTGGATCCCCACGGACGACTTTGTCTTTCTGGAGAGAGAGTGGTATAAGGGAGCCATCAGCAGTAAGGGCGAGATCTTTTCTTCCGCACCTTATCTGGATGCGGCAACCGGCGGTGTAAGTATCGCTTGTTCCACAATGATCCGGGATAACGTGGTTTTATCCAGTGATATCGGCTTTGATCTGGTTTCGGAGAAATTATCCAATTTCTCATCCATTTCTCCCGATGCAAAATTCTATATCATCGATAAATCCTCCAAGGATATCATTGTCAGCAATGTGAGTGAGAGCGTAGGTCAGAACCTGTCATCTACGACGGACCCTGTTGCAACCGGTCTTGCAGGTATTTTTGATTCCATGAATAAGGATGCTTCCGCAACCGGGGATAAGGTAGTAACAGCCAAGACAACGGCCGGTGCACAGATGTTTACGGCAACCGATATCGAGGATACGTCCTGGACGGTTGTAAGCGCCGTTCCTTCCGCACTGCTTAGCGGCTTCATCCTAAAGGTCATGTATATTACCTTTATCAGCGCCATCCTTTTATTGATCCTTCTTTCCGCGATCATGTATTATACCATCAGCAAAGCGATCAATCCGGTCACTACCATTACGGAGCGTATTACCGATATCAGCAAGGGTGACTTCACTGTTAAGATCGTTCCGGAAGGCAATAATGAGATCACTACACTGGCAGAGAGCCTGAACGAATATATTGAGAAGATGCGGGCAACCATTAACAGCCTGACCAATATTTCCGGTGCCATGAACAGCCGTGCCAGCGAATGTTTTGATATTTCTCATATTCTGGCAGATGCCAACAGCAATCAGGGTGAGTCACTGGAGAGACTGAATTCCACTCTTACCGATATGAACGAATCCATTGATTTTATCGCCAATGCTGCAACGGAACTGGCAACAACCTCCAGTCAGCTTGCAGAAAAGGCGGACGGCGTGAAGATGCTGTGTGATGAAACACTGGATGCATCGGCCAAGGGTCGTGAAGAGATGGAGAGCGTGACCAGGAATGTAGATACATTAAATGAGACCATTCGAAACCTCAGCGATCTGATCGGAGAAACCGCACAAACGGTCAGCGAGATCACAGGGATTACCGATACCATCAATGCAATCTCCAGCCAGACCAATCTTCTGTCCCTGAATGCCTCCATTGAGGCTGCAAGAGCAGGAGAGATGGGCAAGGGATTCGCAGTTGTTGCAACGGAAGTAGGTACCCTTGCCAATCAGTCTTCGGAAGCAACCGAGAATATCCGCAAACTGGTAGAGGGGATCACCAAGAATATTTCCGATATCAATCATAAGGCAGAGGTTTGCGTCAGCGATATGGAAGCCTGCATGAGCGCAGTAACCGGTGCCAATGATTCCTTCGAGAAGATTTATGGTCATGTAGCAAAGGCCACTGATGGGATCAATGAGATCGCAAGCGGAATCGAGCGTATCAATGATGTGGCATCCAACAATGCGGCCACCACGGAAGAACAGGCATCCAGTATTGCAGAGATCCTGGGACTGAGTACTTCCATTGTATCGGAAAGCTCCAAGCTTCGTACCGAGACGGAAAATATCACAAATATCTCGGAGAACCTGAATCAGTATTCGGATGAGATCAATTCCGATCTGTCCCAGTACACGGTTTGATCCGGGTAAGCGAAATCACGAAG
>JAIKYN010000259.1 GCA_024683155.1 Lachnospiraceae bacterium
CTGGGCATTCTCCTGTCCGGCAAGCGTCTGCTCCGGAGTTGTCACTTCTCCGCTGGTTCCCACCAGAGATAACAGGTTCAGCATGTTCTCCGGGGTCATATTGGACAGATTATTTAATAACACAGAGGCATCCTCTGCAGAAATGGCCACAGATAAGATGGCACTTTGCAGCTGCTGGACGATGGTCTCGGAGAAACGTCCGCCTCCTACCGATGTCAGCATACTGTCTGCAAAGGTCAGGGCTCCTGCGGTATCGCCCTCCTGGAGGAACTGGCCGTACTCTCCCGTGAGAGAATCGGCGATATCCAGCATGGCGCCGGTGATCTTCCCCTGGGCGTTCTGATACTGGGTCAGCTGCTCCAGGTTCTCCGGTGTCACCGGGATTCCCAGCTTGGATAAGGTTACCACGCCCCCGGGATTGGTATTTCCGGTTTCCAACAGGCGGTGTTGCATGGCATAGAGACTTTCCTTGTCCACCGACATGCCTTCCTTCATCATGGTGGCTACCATTTCCAGGTTGGTGTCTGTCTGCGCAAGGCCCGCTTCCCGTAAGGCGGAAAACGCCGTAGATTCACTTGTAAGATTGGTAAATAAAGGACTGAGGATCAGCTTCCCGTCGGTATTGGATTTCACCTCGAAGGTTAAGGTACGGCCGCCAGCTACCGAGATGCCGTTATCCAGCCGCGCATTTAACAGATTATTATTGTTCCCGTTTAAGGAGATCTGGATGGACTGCCCATCCGAAGAAACCACCTTTGCCTGGATCATCTGACCGGCTTTTAAGGTGGAAAGATTGGCCGCATTTCGGCCCGCGTTCTGTCCGGCCTGGGAGCTTTGGGAGATCTCCCCTGCCTGGGACTGATTGTTGATCGAGGTATTATAAGTTGTGATCGAATCCGTGATTCTGGGCATATATTTGATACCTCATGTATTGTGACAAATCATTCTGCAAAAATTTATATTCATTGATAATAAATCATTCCGCAAAAATTTATATTCATTGATGATAAATCATTCTGCAGATCAGACTTCCACAAAGTGGCCGATAAAGCTGCGTCTGTGAATAGGTGTGGGGCCATATTTCTTAAGGGCTGCGATGTGTTCCGCGGAACCATATCCCTTATGGCCTGCAAAGCCATATTGCGGGAACAGCTCGTCGTACTGCACCATGATCCGGTCCCTGGTGACTTTGGCTAAGATACTGGCCGCTGCAATGGATGCCGATCTGGCATCTCCGTGCACAATGGGAACCTGTTTCATGGATAACTTCGGAATGGTCACCGCATCGTTTAACAATACCTCCGGCTGAGGATCCAATTGGGAAACCGCATCCCGCATGGCTTCGTACGTTGCCTGAAGGATATTGATCTCGTCGATGCGCTGGGGACTTGCCAGTCCGATGCCGAAGGAAACCGCCTGCTCCTTGATGATATCAAACAGTTCCTCTCTGGCAGATGCGGAAAGCTTCTTGGAATCATTTAAAAACAGTAACTTCGTATCTCTGGGCAGGATCACTGCGCCGGCACAAACTGGCCCTGCAAGAGGTCCTCTTCCGGCTTCATCGATCCCGCAGATATACGCATAAGAAGCATATTCCCGTTCATAGGAAAGCATCTTCTCCGTGCGAAGAAGCTCTGCCTCATATTTATCCGTAATGCGTTTCTTTGCCTTAGCGATCTCACTTTGGACCGCCTTGCGCTCATCCCCCTGATACGCCTCGCATACACCCTCTAAACGGCGCATCTCGGCCTTCATATCTTCCTCGGTGACAAGAGGTCCACCGACCTTGAACTGCTCCTTAACGGAGCTGATACTTTCTGCCATAATTCCCTCTTACTGATGATCGATCTTGCCGAATTTGTTAAAGGGATAGATCCGAACCCAGGCTTTTCCGATGATCTCGCTGCGCTTAATGGAACCAACCACTGCCGCACGGGAATCCGTGGAATTGTTACGGTTATCTCCCATGACGAAATATTCATCTTCCCCTAAAGTAACCGGCTGAATGGCACGTCCCGGATCCTGGATCACCTCATAACCGTAAGATTCATCCAACGGTACATCATTGATGTAAATGGTGCCGCTCTCATCGATGCGAACCGTCTCTCCCGGCATACCGATGATACGCTTGATAAAGAAGGTCTCGTTTTCATACTGGAACGGGAACACGATGATATCAAACCGCTTAGGGTCTTCCAGACGATAGGTGATCTTGCTGACGATAAGGTTATCCCCGTCTTCCAGTGTCGGATACATGGAAGAGCCGATCACTTCGGTTCTCTGTCCCACAAAATGGATCACTAAATAAGTTAAAGTAAGTGCTACCAGCAGATAAATACTGGTCATCAGGATCTCTCTGGCAACTCCCTTCATTTTGGACTGTTTCTTCTTACTTGTTTGCTGACTCAAGGCTGATCTTCCCCAATCTTGCAGCTCTAAAATCGTCGATGATCAGTTTCGCTGCTTTGCTGACATCCGGTTCCCCTGCTTTCACCAGTGCATTCCTTGCAAATGCGGTCTGCCTGAGCATGGCTACATAGCGTTTATTTTCTTCCTTACACAGCAGGTCATTCTCCTGCATATCCTGTTCAATGGCTTCTTTAGAGAGGCCGTAACGTTCCTCCAGAATACCGGGATAATCCCGGTCCATCTGCTTCATAAAGGAAATGGCAAGCTCTTCCATGTTCAGCAGATCATCGTTTACAGACCCGATCAGTGCCAGGTGCTCCCCGATCTCAGGGTCGTCGAATTTGGGCCACAGGATCCCCGGGGTATCCAACAGCTCAATGTTCTGCGACAGCTTGATCCACTGTTTTCCCTTGGTAACACCGGGCTTATTGCCGGTCTTGGCGGAAGCTCTTCCTGCCAGCAGATTGATCAGGGTACTCTTCCCAACATTGGGGATCCCCGTCACCATAACGCGAATCGGCCGGTTCTTAATGCCTCTTCGCTTATCCCGCTCAATCTTCTCCTTACAGGCTTCCAGGATCAGCTGCAGGATCTCCTTTTTACAGGAAGGGTTCTTGGCGTTGATCACTGCACCGATCATCCCGTCTCCCGTAAAAGCAGCTTTCCATTCTTCGTTCTTATTTATATCGGCAAGATCCGCCTTATTTAATAGAACCAGACGGGATTTATTTTTGGCCAGTTCCTGAATATCCGGATTCCGCGTGCTGATGGGGCATCTGGCATCCAAAATCTCGATGACCAGATCCACCAGAGAGATATTCTCCTGCATCATACGCTTGGCTTTCGCCATATGCCCGGGATACCACTGTATCTGATTACTCATTCTTACTTCCTATATCTTTCCTGTGTCCTTACATCAGTCAACGGCCTTGATAAAACCGGACGCTGCGCCGTCCCCACCCAGCTTAAACCAGGCTTTGCCGATGATCCAGTTCTTCATAACGATGCCAATGTCCGCAGAACGGCTGTCTTCGGAGTTGTTCCGGTTATCCCCCAGAACAAAGAATTCATTCTCGCCCAGGTTAATGGCCGTGGATGCGATACCCGCCTCCTCCATGAGATCGAAGGCATCCCCTTCTTCCAGCAAAGCGCCGTCAATGTACAGCTTCCCGTCTATGATCTGGACCGATTCACCGGGAAGTCCCACCACACGCTTGGTGTAATAATGATAATTCTCATTGCCATGGGGAAGAAAAATGATCACCTCTCCGCGATCCGGAGACGACACCATATATTCCAGACGATTCATAAGTACCTTCTGTCCGTTTACCAGCGTAGGATTCATGGAATCACCGATCACCGTGGTATAACGGCCAATGGTAAATACGATCACAAATGCCAGAAGCACTGCCATGGCCACTACAAAGGCCCAACTGGCGATCTCTGCCACCAGAGAACGGCTGATGGTTTTCTTTTTCTGATAAAAGCTAAGGCCCTTTTTTCTCCGTGCCATACCTGTCTCCAAAGAATTTTATACAACAACCTATTTTATCATAGATGGCGCAGAATGCACAGATTTTCACCAATTGAGTAGGAGGAATTTCTCTTAATTGAGAAATTCCGACCTCTCACACCACCGTGCGTACCGTTCGGTACACGGCGGTTCAATCAACTTAACAAGTGACACACCTCTCGGTGTAGTAATCTGACATTGAGATAAGTCCA
>JAIKYN010000286.1 GCA_024683155.1 Lachnospiraceae bacterium
AGTGAACTTTAATTTCTCCGATACCTTTATTTACTACAACAAGGAAGACGGTGAAAACTCCGCGCTGATGCGTATGCGTTTTGACGGTACCGGACAGGAGGAAGTCCTTTCCGGTGTCTACACTGACATCAACGTAACCTCAGGCTACGTATACTTCCATCCCTATGGATCCGATCTTCCCTGCTATCGCACCCCTGCCAACGGCAGTGTTCAGGTCACCAACTTCGATGCGGCAGCCGCAGCGGTCCTGCAGCAGGAATGAACCAGCGATTACCATCAGGCAGTGAAGGATTTGCCCCACCCACACAAAAAAACGCCTCTCCCGTTCCTACGAGAGAGGCGTTTTTAATTCATCTCACCTTGGTTTCTTCCGCATGATGATAAGATAAGCGATCAGCAGGAAGATACCCGTTGCCAGCCATGCGCCGGCGTTGGCCAGGCACACACCCTCAAAGCTGTGATAGTGTACCGCAACCTCTGCAAAGATGGCACGAACGATCAGCTCTACCACGCCGCCCATCATGGGAATAAACGAGTAGCCGCATCCCTGGAGCACATTTCGGAAAATGAAGATCATACCCAGCGGAATAAAGCAGGTTCCTACAATACGGATATAGGTATTGGCATACTGGATGACTTCGGTTACATCGCCGGTTACAAAGATCCCCACCACATAAGGCATGATCACAACGGCTACGCCGTAAACCAGCAGCGCGTAAATGCCCGATAACAGGTTTGCACTGCCTGCGCCCTGACGGATCCTCTTCCAGTCGTTTAAGCCGCGATTCTGGCCGCAATAGGTGGCCATGGTCATCCCCATGGCTGCAAAGGGCTGAGTGATGAACTGCTCTACCTTGCAGGCTGCGGTATAAGAAGCAACCACGGTGGAACCGAACAGGTTAAGGGCCGACTGTACCAGGGTGGTTCCGATGGCGGTAATGGAAAACTGCAGGGCCATGGGAATACCGATATATAACTGGTTCTTTGCCAGATAAAACTCCAGCTTCAAATGCTCCGGACGGATCCTTGCGATCTCCACAAATCGCATGATATAGAACACGCATAAGATCCCGCTGATCCCCTGGGATAAGATGGTAGCCCAGGCTGCTCCCGCAACGCCCATGTTCAGCTTCAGGATAAAGAACAGATCCAGGAAGATATTGAGAAATGCGGAAAAGATCAGGAAATATAAAGGCACCTTGCTGTTACCGATAGCACGGAGAATGCTGGCCATCAGGTTATATAACACGGAAAGTACGATGCCGCCGCAGATGATCAGGATATAGGTCTTCGCCATATCATAGATATCTTCCGGGGTATTCATCAGCTTTAACAAAGGATCCATATAGCGGAAGCTTATAAAGGTAACGATCACTACCACAATGGCAGACAATGTGATGGCGCTTCCGATACTCTTCTTAACGCCTTCGTAATCGCCTGCTCCGAATCTCTGGCTGGTGATGACGGTAAAGCCGGTGGTCATACCCATGACAAAGCCCAGGATCAGGAACATGATGGTTCCCGTCATACCCACGGCTGCCAGGGCCTGTACGCCTACGTAGCGGCCGACGATGATGGTATCCACCATACTGTAAAACTGCTGAAAAATATTGCCCAGTATCACAGGGCCGATAAACTGCAGGATCAGCCCAAGGGGCTTACCTTTGGTCATATCCAGTTCCATTTTCTTAGCTCGACTCATTTTGATCCCATCCCATGCCCGTAATTTCTATACGGAAAAACATTATTTATGCTCACAAAAAAACAGACGGATGATAAACCGTCTATGCACCTTTTTATCCCAAAGTCTGACAAATGTCAAGAAGGAAATTTCATTGAATTTTACATTGAAATACCCAGTTCCTTATGATACTATTTACAACGATAAAAAAATTCATATCCTGAAAGGAGATCTCATGCCTCGACATTTAATGAGTCCTCTTGACTTCTCAGTGGAAGAATTGGACCAGCTCTTCGATCTGGCCAATGACATTGAGAAACACCGGGAGAAATACTCTCATCTCTGTGACGGCAAGAAACTTGCCACCTGTTTTTATGAACCCAGTACCAGAACCAGACTTTCCTTTGAAGCCGCTATGATGAATCTTG
>JAIKYN010000009.1 GCA_024683155.1 Lachnospiraceae bacterium
GGAATGGGTCTTCAAAATCCCCGGCGAAAAGCTTGAAGCAGTTTCCCTGCAGGATCTCCCGGAAGATACCACCTTACAAAAAAACATGAAGCAGTATATATTAAATGGCGGTCATATCGGAAATGCCAGCGGAACATTGATGCGTCCGTTTTGCTGATCTTCCTGCCGTCATTTTCACAATCGCGTTTATTCACCTTTCCAGCTCCTGCAACACCTCTCCGATATCTCCGTTCATGCAGATCGATCGTTCCCGGATTTCGTCCGGACAAGCAGATTCTCCGAAGTTGATACACGCATAGGTTGCCTGCGCATTCTTTAATGTCTCCTGCCAGAAGGGATACTTAATGATCCCGGGTGTATTATACCCCACGCCCAGCTCCAGATACAGGATCCTGCCCTTTCTGGTCCGAAGGAAATGATTGTACCGCTCGGCAGCCGCATGCCAGCCCTCATCTTCCACAAACCGGTCATCGGAACGAAGATTCATGGTCAAAGGTTTCCCGCAATGGGGACACTTAGGCACAAGTTTAGATGGAATCCGCATATCTGCCTGTTGCTCCATCATGTCACGGATCATCTGCTCATTGTCAAATGTCTCTTCACAACAAGGTTCACTGCACTGGAAGAGGCCGTAGTCTCCCTGGGTATAAAATAAACGCTTTTTGTCGAAGCCGGCTTTCTGAAAACAATGATCCACGTTGGTGGTGATCACAAAATAATCCTTGTCTTTCACCAGTTTAAAAAGCATTTCATACACTGGTTTCGGTGCATCCATATAACGATTCACATAGATATATCTGGACCAGTACGCCCACATTTCTTCCGGGGTATCGTAAGGATAAAACCCTCCGGAATACATATCCCCAAAGCCGTACTTATCCCCAAAATCCGAGAAGTACTCCCTGAAACGCGGGCCACTGTATACAAATCCCGCAGATGTAGACAGACCGGCACCTGCGCCGATCACAACTGCGTCTGTTTCCCGTAATACAGTCTTTAATTTATTTATATCAGCCGAGTAATTCCCGGTAGATTTCATAGTCAATATCTTTCCATACATTAAAGATCACCTCGATCGTACTGCCTGTTCGTTTTTGATATTCCTTTACCGTTTTTACGGCAATCTGAGCCGCTCTTTGATTGGGAAAACGAAACACGCCTGTAGAAATACAACAAAAAGCTATAGACCGCAGGTCATTTTCCTCTGCAAGCTTCAAACAGGCTTCATAGCAGGAGGCTAACTGCATTTCCTCTTTCTCTGTGAGAAGCCCTCCCACAATGGGGCCTACGGTGTGGATCACATATTTACAGGGCAGATTAAATGCCGGCGTGATCTTGGCACTGCCGGTAGGTTCCTCATAGCCCTGTTCATCCATTAGCTTCTGACAATAATTGCGAAGCTGAACACCTGCATAAGTATGAATACAGTTATCGATACAATTATGACATGGCTGATAGCAACCGGTCATCCCGCTGTTGGCTGCATTCACAATGGCATCACAGGCAAGTCTGGTGATGTCTCCCTGCCACAGGTAAATCCCGGGCCGAACCATGTTCATCTCCGATAGCGTAACGATGCCACGTTCCTCATTTACGGTCTTCAGATAAGCATCCTGCACCTGTTCATATTCCTCGGACACAGGTGCCGCCATGCGCACATTCATCAAAGACCGCAACATGACCTTCGCCGGCTCCTCTTCGGTTTCCGGGATGATCCCGTCATATTCTCTCTTTTCATCCAGCAAATATTGAATTAAATAGGTTCTGCGTTGTTTCTGATCCATCCCTGCATTTAACCTCTACTCTACGATCCGGACTCTTCCGGGTTTTCTGGGTTTGCCGGCCGGCTCTTCCCCTTCCCGGTATCCCAGGATCACAAAACACTGACAGACATAATTCTCCGGAACTTCCCACGCCTTCATCAGCTCTCTTCCCTCTTCCGAATCAAAGGTTTCTTCTCCTCTGGAAATGATACAGGATGCAAGTCCCAGTTCCGTTGCCTGTAAGATCATATTTTCTGCGATACAAAATGCGTCGGCTGTTTTAAACAGAAAATTCCCCTGGGCAAAGATGGCAACAACCGTGGGAGCGCCATAAAAACCATCTTTCATCGAAGGGTCATCGATGACACTGGGTTGTTCTTTGGATACATAAGAACCTGCCAGATGTGTCCTGTTGAAGTGTGAAAGGTTCATAATCCCCAGCTTTCGCGTCAGTTCCTTATTATGAACTGCCACCATCATGCTTCGTTGTCCGCCCCCCGCATTCGGGGCAAAATTTCCTGCTTCCAGGATCTTCTCCAGATCTTCTTTGGAAATCTGCCGTTCCTGATACTTACGAATGGAATGTCTGCTTTTGATGATCTCCATTAACATGGTAACACCTCCCCTGTCATTTCATTTCTTTTTTTCCAGCACTGCGGATCTGCTCCGTAAAAGTCCCCGCTTGTTCCGTTGGCAACTGCAGGGCATCCTCTGCACCAGGGCATCAGTTCGCACCTGCTGCATTTTTTAAACCGGTCATAATCTCTGTATTGCTCCATCTGACAGATCCATACATCTGCGATCCTGTCTTCATATACGTTTCCGACTATACTGTCCGTGGCTCTTCTGCAGGCCATAATATCTCCGCCTGATGCGATGGTGATATGGCAGTTTCCACAGTTGCATCCGCCATAGATCATACCTTTTCCCGCTCCTTCAGGGATTTTGAAAGCTCCCGTTTCATATTCGTACAAGGTCCATAAATGATCTTTTTTATTAAAATAGGTTTCACAACCGGCTGCCTCGTAGGCTTTAAATTTTGCATCACATTTCTCCAACAGGCTCCTGTACTGCTCCGGTGTCATGCCGGTATCTACTTCTCCGCCCGTAGGCACATACCTTGAAAACGCAAAAATTTTCACTTTTGCTTTCACCACCGCATCAATAATATCCGGGATCTCATCCATATTGGTTTTGGAAACAGTACTCATGATCACACTTTTGATCCCTGCTTTATTGATACATTTTACTTTTTCAAGGGTCTGGTCAAAACTCCCAGGCTTACGAAACCAATCGTGGGTTTTCTGCATACCGTCCAAAGACATCTGATACTTCTCGCAGCCGCATGCTTTCAGCATCCGACAGATCTCATCATCCAGATGAAATGGATTTCCCATAATAGTAAATGGGATGTTTTTACTTTTAAGAAGTACCAGTAATTTCCAGAAGTGAGGATGGAGAATAGGATCGCCGCCGGTAAGGTAAAAATACGGTTGTCTGTGATATACCTTACAAAAGTCCTCACAGTTTGCCACAACGTCCTGCATCTGCTCCCAGGTCATGCTATTTAATTCCTTGCAGCCTTCTCCCGAAAAAATATAGCAGTGCTTGCAGCGTTGATCACATTCATCCGTAATATGCCATTGAAATGAAAAATAACCGCCCATCCTATTCTGCCTCCTCGTTTCTTTCGATCTTCTTACTTGTCAGATGCTCCACATGCTGCAGGTGCCTCTGCCGGTTTATCGGATGCTCCGCATGCTGCAGGCTGATCCGATGCTCCGCACGCTGCAGGTGTTTCCGTCGGTTTGTCAGATGCTCCGCATGCTGCAGGTGCTTCTGCCGGCTTGTCCGATGCTCCGCATGCTGTTCCGCATGCTGCTGCCGTTTCATCTTTCTGATTCCAGCCAAATAAGTTTTTAAGTGCCATTTTACGTACCTCCTTAGGTTTGTTTTGTAAGCTTTCGCTTGGTTACATCCAAACCTTAACAAAGATCTGACACCGGCATAAGTACGCACTTTTTTAAAACATAGGCACCTTTTTGTAACCTATGGGCACATGCGTAACGGTATGTTATATTAAATTCAAATACTAACATCCTTTCAGAAATCATAAGGAGGTTTACTCATGTTAACAAAAGAAGAATTACCGGAATGCCCGGTAGCGACCACCGTTCAACTGATCGGAAGCAAATGGAAATTACTGATCATGCGTAATCTCCTGGTCCGCCCCTGGCGTTTTAATGAATTAAAAAAGAACCTTGATGGCATCAGCCAGAAGGTTCTTACCGATTCTTTACGTTCTATGGAAGAGGATGGTATCATCATCCGCACCGTTTACCCCGAAGTACCCCCTCATGTGGAATACTCCCTCAGTGAACTGGGCGAATCCATGCGCCCCATCCTCATGGCCATGCAAGATTGGGGAAATAATTACAAAGATTCCTTGGAATGATCCCGTTTTACAAAGTTATGCCTCCATGTCCAGTTTCCAGAATTCTTCCTCAGACATTACATCACCGGTTGTTGCTTCCAAAAGAACTAAAGCAATTCGGTTCATTTCCTCTTCGGATACTTTTCCCCACTTAGTGTCTCTTGGAAGCGTGCGGTTAAGTTCTGCAATAAAAATAACTCCATAACCCAGATACATCGCAGCTCGCCCCGTTTCCATGCAACATACATCGGAGCACACACCTACGATCACCGTATTTTCAATCTTATTTTTTCGTAATACGATGTCCAGATCCGTTCCTTCAAACCCGCTGAAATGGTGCTTTTTAATCACCAGTTCATTTCCCTTCGGTGCAATCATGTCATGCACCTGAATTCCGTAAGTATCATCCGTATACGGCCTTTTCCCATCAATTCGTCTGATCTTTGCATCCATATAGTAGGGAATATCCTCATCCGTATCCCGATACACATGTGTAGTATATATGATCTTCATCCCTTTTTCTCTGCATTTATCCAGAAAAGCAGCCATCTGAGGCAAAATTGCAGTGCCTGCGGATTTATGTCCCGTCTCTTTGCAGACAAAATCATTTGTCATATCCACTACGATCACGGCTGTTTTTCGCGGATCGATCTTTTTAATAACTGTATTCATTTCTGATGCCATATCCGTTCCCTCATCTCTGTTTATAAAAAGTATCTATGTACAAATAAGGTCTTACATCTGCTTCTCCCACCAGGGGATTCATGGTATGAAAATTTCTTCTGACCAGTGAAAGATCAATGGTATGCAGAAACATACCGGGTTCCTTACAACCAAGACCTCCTGTATAGACATGGATGCGGTTGTTCGCTCCCGGCCCAAGAACCATACTGCATCCCGGAAAATCCGGCCAGTGATCAAGTCCAAAATCTCTAAGGCTTCCGCCCTCTAATTGAGACGGTGCTTCTCTTCCGCATAGATTGGAGCTTAATACAAACTGATCAAAGGTATTAACGATCTGGCCTAATGTTGTCATATACAGACTTTCGTAATCAGGCACATCGCATAATGCCGTCAGATTCAGATACATTCTGCATCCTTCCATGGTGTAATATCTTACCAGCTCATGGAATTTATACGAATCATAACAGATACCGACGCCGATTTTCCCCCACGGCGTTTCAAAGGAAAACGGCTCAGATCCTTTAGTACACCACTTTGTTTCTTCCAGCGCCGGATGGATTTTTCGATAGCTCCCTACTACGCCTTCCGGTCCAACCACCACAGCTGCGTTATATACCCTGCTATCATCTTCAACGTCCCGTTCCGGCATCCCAAAGGCTGCATAAATTCCTAATTCTTCTGCTTTTTTTGCAAGGAATTCAACGCATTCTCCCTCCAGTGTCTCCGCATCTTTCTTCTGCATCTTTTCATCCGCTTCGTTCAGGGAATCATCACTGTAACCGGTCAATGCCATTTCGGGAAAAACTACCAGATCTGCTCCTTTTGCCTTAGCTGCTTCCATATAATCAGCCATTCGTCTTGCGTTATAATATTTCTCGCCCCAGATCGCATTAAAATTCACAACCGCAGCCGTAATAATATCCTTAGACATATGAACACCTCATTTCCGCGATCAACTCCGGATCGTACG
>JAIKYN010000268.1 GCA_024683155.1 Lachnospiraceae bacterium
TAACGCTCAAATGTAAATTTAAGGAGCAATAAACAAAATGATTTGGATCGTAGTGATCGCGGTAGTGTTACTCTGCCTGTATCTGATCATGATCATGCCCAGATTATCGGGCAAACCGGACTTTTCCATGTTCCGGAAACAGTGTCTGTATGCCCACAGAGGCCTGCATGACAACAATACCGATGCACCGGAGAATTCCATGCGTGCCTTTCAGAAGGCTGTGGATGCCGGATATGGCATCGAGATGGATGTACAGCTGACCAAAGATAAGATCCCGGTTGTATTCCATGATGATACGTTAAAAAGAGTCTGCGGCGCGGAGGGTACGGTGGATTCCTATACCTTTGAAGAGCTGCAGCAGTTTTCCCTGCTGGGAACAGACCAGAAGATCCCGAAGTTTGAGGATTTCCTGAAGCTGGTGGACGGTAAGGTGCCTCTCATCGTAGAGCATAAGATCGAGCCCCGGCACGACATGAGCGTATGTGAGATCGTGGCCCCCATGCTGCTGGCCTATAAAGGCGAGTATTGCATGGAGTCCTTTAACCCCTTTGGCGTGAAGTGGTATAAGGAGCATCATCCTAAGATCATCCGTGGACAATTGTCCCAGCTGTTTCGTAAGCACGGGATGAAAGCAAGCTTTAAGATGCGCATTCCCTATTTTGCCATGGAGCATCTGCTGTTCAACTTCCTGACAAAGCCGGACTTTATCGCCTATGATTGCAGGGATAAGAAGGAGCCTTCCAGAAGGCTGTGTAAGAGCCTGTACGGGAACATTCCCGTATCCTGGACCGTGAAGAGCCAGGAGCAGCTGGATTCCATTCGGGGAGACTTCGATGTGTACATTTTTGAAGGGTTCACACCTGAATTGAAGAAGTTGGAGAAACTGTAGATACTTTTTGTGTATTTTATAGCGGAAAAGTTAAAAAAATATCAAGAAAATAGACATTTTTTTATATTGTCTAGTCGAAACCGACTATGTTATAATTTCTCCATGAAAACAATTGATTGGTGCAAAGAAGCATATGATATACCATGAGCCGAGGCTCATGGTATATTTATTTTTTACCCAATTTTTGGTTGATTGTGTAAAAATCTTTGCACGGTGGGAAGGCTGATCCGCTCAGTTTTCCCGAGAGGTTTGGAAAATGCCGGGTGGTTCCGGCAAATCGAAAAAAGGGAGAAGAGAGTAAAATGGCAAAAAAATGGGTTTATTTGTTTACGGAAGGTGCAGCTGACATGCGTAATCTTCTTGGCGGAAAAGGTGCGAACCTTGCTGAGATGACCAATATCGGTCTTCCCGTTCCCCAGGGATTTACCATCACAACCGAAGCCTGCACACAGTACTATGAAGACGGTCGCGAGATCAATGCGGAGATCCGTGGTCAGATCGATGAGTACATTTTGAAGATGGAAGAGATCACCGGCAAGAAGTTCGGAGACAAGGAGAATCCCCTTCTGGTTTCCGTTCGTTCCGGCGCAAGAGCTTCCATGCCCGGTATGATGGATACCATCCTGAACCTGGGTCTGAATGAGGAAGTAGTGGATGTTATCGCTAAGAAGTCCGGCAATCCCCGTTGGGCATGGGACTGCTACCGGAGATTCATCCAGATGTATTCCGATGTGGTAATGGAAGTCGGAAAGAAATATTTCGAAGAACTGATCGACAAGATGAAGGAATCCCGCGGTGTTACCCAGGACGTAGACCTGACCGCAGAGGACCTGAAGGAACTGGCCGGCCAGTTTAAGGCAGAATATAAGGCAAAGATCGGCAGTGATTTCCCGGTTGACCCCAAGGAGCAGCTCTTTGGTGCTATCAAGGCGGTATTCCGTTCCTGGGATAATCCCCGTGCCAATGTATATCGTCGTGACAACGATATCCCTTATTCCTGGGGTACCGCTGTTAACGTTCAGTCCATGGCGTTTGGTAACATGGGTGATGATTGCGGAACCGGTGTTGCATTTACCCGTGATCCTGCAACCGGTGCAAAGGGTCTGTTCGGTGAATTTTTGACCAATGCACAGGGCGAGGACGTGGTAGCCGGTGTTCGTACCCCTATGAAGATCACAGAGATGGAGCAGAAGTTCCCGGAAGCTTTTAAGCAGTTCAAGGAAGTATGCCAGATCCTGGAGAAGCATTACAGAGACATGCAGGATATGGAGTTTACCGTGGAAAGCGGCAAGCTTTACATGCTGCAGACCAGAAACGGTAAGAGAACCGCACAGGCAGCTCTTAAGATCGCTTGTGATCTGGTAGATGAAGGAATGCGTACCGAGGAAGAAGCCGTTGCGATGATCGATCCTCGTAACCTGGATACCCTTCTGCATCCTCAGTTTGATACTGCTGCATTAAAGCAGTCTACCCCTCTGGGAAGAGGCCTTGGTGCTTCCCCCGGAGCCGCTGCAGGTAAGATCGTATTTACGGCAGATGATGCGGTAGAATGGGCAGCAAGAGGTGAGAAGGTCGTTCTGGTACGTCTGGAGACCTCTCCCGAAGATATCACCGGTATGAAGGCCGCACAGGGTATCCTTACCGTTCGTGGCGGTATGACTTCTCATGCAGCCGTTGTAGCACGTGGTATGGGTGAGTGCTGCGTATCCGGCTGCGGCGATATCGTAATGGATGAAGCTAACAAGCGTTTCACCTTAGGTGGTAAGGAATTCCACGAAGGAGACCTGCTTTCCATCGACGGAACCACCGGTAATATCTACGACGGTATCATCCCTACCGTAGATGCCACCATCGCAGGCGAGTTCGGCCGTATCATGGGCTGGGCTGACAAGTACAGAAGATTAAAGGTTCGTACCAATGCAGATACTCCCGCAGATGCACGTAAGGCGCGTGAACTGGGTGCGGAAGGTATCGGTCTTTGCCGTACCGAGCACATGTTCTTTGAAGAAGACCGTATCGCTGCATTCCGTGAGATGATCTGTTCCGATACACCGGAAGAGAGAGAAGCTGCGCTGGAGAAGATCCTGCCTTATCAGCAGAACGACTTCGAGCAGTTATACGATGCCCTGGAAGGTAACCCCGTTACCATCCGTTTCCTGGATCCTCCGCTTCATGAGTTTGTTCCCACCGAGGAAGCAGACATTAAGAAGCTGGCCGATTCCAAGGGTAAGAGCGTGGAAGAGATCCGTGCAATGATCGATTCTCTCCATGAGTTCAATCCTATGATGGGACACAGAGGATGCCGTCTGGCAGTAACCTATCCCGAGATCGCAAGAATGCAGACCAAGGCTGTGATCCGGGCAGCCATCAATACTCAGAAGAAGCACAGTGACTGGGTGGTTAAGCCTGAGATCATGATCCCTCTCATCACCGATGCCACCGAGCTGAAGTTTGTTAAGAAGGTGGTTGTTGAGACTGCAGATGCAGAGATCGCTTCTTCCGGCATGAAGCTTACCTACGAAGTAGGTACCATGATCGAGATTCCCAGAGCAGCACTGACTGCCGATGAGATCGCTAAGAACGCTGATTTCTTCTGCTTCGGTACCAACGATCTGACCCAGATGACCTTCGGTTTCTCCAGAGATGATGCAGGTAAGTTCCTGAACGCATATTACGACACCAAGATCTTCGAGAACGATCCCTTTGCAAAGCTGGATCAGAACGGTGTCGGCAAGTTAATGGAGATGGCCATCAAGCTTGGCAAGCCCGTCAATCCCAACCTGCATGTTGGTATCTGCGGCGAGCATGGTGGAGATCCTTCTTCCGTTGAGTTCTGCCACAAGATCGGTCTGGATTATGTATCCTGCTCACCGTTCCGTGTACCCATCGCTCGTCTTGCTGCAGCACAGGCAGCGATCGCTGACAAGAAGTGCGGTAAGAGCATCGTAGATGATGA
>JAIKYN010000044.1 GCA_024683155.1 Lachnospiraceae bacterium
CACTTGTCAACCGATAAATCCGTCGGGCAATAATTCGTGTAATTCAAACGAGCTACAATCTGAGAGCTTTGTAGATTGAGAATGGGAAGGCAAAAGGCTTACCCTAGAAGCAGCGAAAGAAAGAAGGCACACCTATGAAAATCGGATTGATCGTAGAAGGCGGCGGCATGAAATGCGCTTACGGTGCAGGCGTTCTGGACGGTTTTTTGGATGAAAACATTACGTTTCCCTATTGCATCGGGGTATCTGCAGGAGCAGCCAATACAGCCAGTTATCTGGCAGGACAACGGGACCGTAACCGTCGTTTTTATACAGAACATATTCATGAAGACGGATACTTTGGCATGAAGAATTACCTGAAAGATCGTAATCTCTTTGGTCTGCAGTATATCTATGGAAATCTTACCAATTCCGATGGGGGAGATCCCCTGGATCTTCCGAAGATCCTGTCCAATCCATCGGTATTTGTCATCGTAGCCACCAATGCAAAAACCGGAAAGCCGGAATATTTCCATAAAGAAGACCTGATCCAGGATGACTATCGCCTGTTTATGGCGTCCAGCTGTCTTCCGGCCGCCTGCAAACCCATTGAATGGAAGGGACAGTATTATTATGACGGTGGTGTGTCCGATTCCCTTCCCTTTCGAAAAGCCATGGAAGATGGCTGTGATAAAGTGGTGGCCATTTTATCCAAGCCGCGGGATTATGTAAAGGAGCCGGAGAAAGCCCGGGCCTTCTATACCATGGCGTGCCGGCGGTATCCCAATACGATCCATGCATTAAATGAGCGGCATATACGATATAATGCACAGTTCAGCCAGTTAAAACACCTGGAAGATGCCGGAAAAGCCTTTATTTTTGCCCCGGAGGGAAATATTGCCATGAGTACCTACGGTATGGATGAAGCAGCAAACCAGGCCCTGTATGACCAGGGGCTTTCTCATGTACAGCATTACAAAGACGCCCTTTCCGATTTCCTGTGTTATACTTAAGCCATGGCTAATTTACGACTGGATCCGCCCAATTTTGACTTTTTAAATCAATACAGAACCACCTTCCCTTCTTTGGATGAAGAACTGATCCGCATTCTCAATGATGAAAGCCATCAGGTAGAAACATTGCAACAAGCGGTGTTTGAAGTAAAGAAGAAGGATGCGGTGAACGCCCTGAAAGAAATCCCGGTCAGCGAGCTGGCACAGTCCAAATCCGGAATCCGGGTGGCAGCGCTGGAGAAGGCGGGGATCACCAATCTGGGGCAACTTGCGACCCGTTCGACCAGAGGGCTGGAATCTATCTCCGGGATAGGAGAAGCACAGGCCAAAGCCATCCGGCAAACCCTGAATCTATTTGAACAACGTATGGCGGAAACCATAAATGTCCGCCTTTCTGTAGACGAGCCCACGCCCGAGGGGAACGTGCTGATCCTTGCCTTATACAAATATCTTAAGGCAGATCCTGTTTGGGATGAGATCGAGCATTTCTGCGCCCGTTATCACAATACACTTACCGGTGCGGTGGAGCGGCTTCGCGTCCACAATCGTCTGCGCTGGCTCTTTTCCACCCGGGAAGAGAAAGAATCCACCTTAGACGGATTTGATTATCTTACCATGATGGCCAATGAAGGGTATGAACCCAAGGCCCGGGACCTGATCCGGCAATACCAGACCATCCGTGCAACCTCCTTTGAAAAAGCAAAAGAGCATTTTGTTAAGGAAAATGCGGCATATTATGCCCTTCTGGAGAAGCTGGGACACCAGCAGGTGGATCGCAGCATCCTGTATAAGGATATGCCCAGTGAGATGGCAGATGCTGTGGACCGGAGCGAACTGGACACTTCTTTGCTGAAGGTAACCCTTCGAAGTTATCAGGAATTCGGAGCCAAGTACATCCTAAAACAAGGGCAGGTCCTTTTGGGAGATGAGATGGGTCTTGGTAAGACCATCATGGCCATCGCTGCCATGGCAAGCATCGCTGCAAAACGGCCGGATGCCCATTTTATGGTGGTATGCCCCGCATCGGTACTGATCAACTGGTGCCGTGAAATAGAGAAACATTCGGCACTGAAAGCCTTCCTTCTCCACGGAGATCACCGCCGGGAAGAAATGGAACAGTTTTTAAACCGGGGCGGCGTAGCCGTTACCAATTATGAATCTCTGGATGAATTTATAGAGGAACTGGAGAGGCCGCTTACACTGGCCATGCTGGTGGTGGATGAAGCCCATTATGTGAAGAATCCGGAAGCAAAGCGCACCAAGTATCTCTATGAGACCAGGCAATTTGCAGAGCGTACGCTTTTGATGACCGGAACCCCTCTGGAAAACCGGGTAGAAGAAATGTGTTCCATCATCGCCATCATCCGTCAGGATATGATCGAAGATATACATGAGTATGCGTTTATGAAGAATTCGGATCAGTTTAAGAAGATCCTGGCACCGGTATATCTGCGAAGAACCAGAGAAGATGTGCTGAAAGAATTGCCGGAGATGGTAGACGAACCCCAGTGGGTGAACCCTACACCGGAAGATAAAGAACCCTATATCACAGAAGTGGTTGGGGGTAATTTCATGGGAATGCGGCGGATCGGATGGTTACAGGATGACATGAGCAGATCTTCCAAAGCCACCCGTTTAATGGAACTTTGCGAAGAAGCCTTTGCGGAAGGCCGCAAAGTGCTGATCTTTTCTTATTATAAAGATACCCTGCAGAAGGTAAAAACTCTTCTGAAGGATAAATGTGTAGGCCCTATTACAGGAGCCACGACGATTTCCCAGCGCCAGGATATCATAGATTTCTTCTCAGCCCAGGAAGAACCGCTGGCCCTGGCATCACAGGTGCTGGCCGGAGGAACCGGTCTTAACATTCAGGCTGCCAGCGTGGTGATCTTCTGTGAACCCCAGATCAAACCTTCCCTGGAAACACAGGCAGTATCCAGAGTGTATCGTATGGGACAGGTTCGGTCGGTGTTAGTCTATCATTTACTGTGCAATGATACGGTGGATGAAGATATGATGCTCCTGTTGGAAGAGAAACAGGAGATCTTTGATACCTTCGCCCAGGAATCCGAAATGGCGGATATCGAGAAGGCCCTTGGAAACAACGAATGGATCCAGGCCGTGATCGCCAGAGAGCGGGAGAAGAACGCTACTTCTCCGGTGCATTGATCTTGTCCCGGATCTGGATCATTCGGCGGTCCAGCTGGTTGATGAGATCGGCACTGTAAAGCAGTTCTTCGGAGATGGCTTCGGAATTGGGGACGTCTTTTTTGTATTTCATCTGGTGCTCCAGAGAAGCCCAGAAATCCATGGCGATGGTACGGAACTGCACTTCCACACGCATCATGCGTTTTTCATTGGTAAGGAAAATAGGGATCTCAAGGATCAGATGGAGACTACGGTAGCCATTGTCCTTGGGATTTTTTATGTAGTCTTTTTCTGCAATGAGGAAGACATCATCCTGTTTGATGAGGCAGTCCCGCAGCATATAAATATCATCGATAAAAGAGCAGATGACACGGATCCCCGCCACATCGTTGAGATTCTTTTCAATGTTGGACACGGAGAAGTCCCAGCCTCTGCGGTACATCTTGTCATAGATGCTGGAGGGAGACTTGATCCTTCCCTTAATGGATTCAAAGGGATTGCGCTTATTTACGTGGGTCAGCTCCTTGTTCAGGACCTCCAGTTTGGTCTGGACTTCGGACATGGCACATTCATAGTACATCATGAGCCGTTCGAACTCCGTAACTTCGTTTCGAAGAGAGATCAGGTTACGAACACCGGCCTCCGGTATTTCCTGATTGGGATGCTCCCGGGTAAGATGGGCTTCCAGATAATTGATCAAAACCTGATCCTGGGAAGGAGCAGGGTTAGTGTGTGAATCAGACATAGTAAAAATGTAAATCTCCTAATATAGTTGCAGAAATATCAGCGGCCGTCTTCCACCTCGCAAAAGCTGCCTTTGTGGTTTTTGATCCGTTCATATTCTTCGTCGGTGATCTTCAAAATAGTGCCGTGCTTAAATCCGTAAGGGAACGAGAAGTGCGCATCGGAACGAACAAATATACCACTGTCGATGGAATCGGAAACGAAAGGCACATATCCTTGTCCCGCACCTTTGGCGCCGTAGAAATCCAGAAACAGACACCATCTGCCATCGTCTAATTTAACCGCAGTGGGTGCTTCGTACAGGCCTTCTTCTATAGCAAGCATGCTTTGATCAAACGCTTCGATCTTTTCAAAGGGGCCGGTAATGGAGGAAGATTTAAACTCCATGATACGGCCGGGATCCCGGCTGCATTTGATAAAGAGATAATAGAAGCCGTTCTCTTCGTACATGGCGGAATCAATAATATCCTTGCCGGGAAGTTCCAGGAGGATCTCCGGTTTGGAAAAGGTCTTAAAATCCCTGGTACGGCTGTAATAGATCTTCTTCAGCTGATAGCCGTCGGAAGCATGGGAAGAGGACCAGTGGAGAAGGTAATTGCCTTCTTTTTCATCGTAAATGATGTCCGGAGCCCAAAGGCATCCGAAATCCTCATCGCCAACCTTGGCCAGACGCTGCTCGGTCCACTGTACCAGATCCGAGGATTCCCAGATGGCGAAATTCTTGCTGCCGTTTTCGCCGATCTCCTTCCAGGAATGATGGTATTTTCCGCGCATGCCATAGGAAAGGCTAAGATCGGTGGCAACGATCCAGAATTTTTGGTTATCATGGGAACGATATACCGTAAAATCGCGAACGCCCATGTCGCCGTAGTAAGCCCACAGAACCGGTGCGCCCTGGTTTACCTCTTCCCAGGAAAAGCCGTCTTTGCTTAAAGCAAAGTACACCTGCTCTCCGTCCGGGGTAGTGGTCTCTCTGAAATGAACAAACAAATATGCACTCATAGGATTCTCCTTTTGTGTTCTGCTTTCATGGTAAGTGCTTCTTTCTTGAAATGCAATGAACAGAATATGAAGATTTCGTAAAAGTCTATAAACAAAAAAGCAAGATGTTTTGTAAAATGATTGATGTAGAGAGGACTCTCCCGAAATGCAGGGGCATGTAGAAAAAGAGGAAAGCTATGGAATTGACAAGTCAGAAGATACGTAAAATCGCTCCGGAGATGGATCCTTTGCGGCTGGGAACCGGCTGGAAGAAAGAAGATCTGTCAAAACCGCAAATTATGATAGAGAGCACATTCGGAGACAGTCATCCCGGTTCTGGGCATCTGAATGATCTGGTGGAGGCTTCCCGCAGAGGCATAACAGATGCAGGAGGTTTTGGTGCTCGTTATTATTGTACGGATATCTGTGATGGAGAAAGTCAAGGACATGACGGTATAAATTATTCCCTTGTAAGCAGGGAGATCATTGCAGATATGATTGAAATTCACGGTAGTGCAACACCTTTTGACGGAGGTGTATTTATTGCAAGCTGTGATAAGGGGATGCCCGGTAATTTAATGGGATTAGCACGGTTAAACATTCCATCGGTCGTTGTGACGGGAGGAACCATGAGTGCAGGCCCGGATTTATTAACATTAGAGCAGTTGGGAATGTATTCCGCGCAGTATAAACGGGGAGAAATCGATGAAAAGCGTTTTAACTGGGCGAAAGAGAATGCGTGTCCATCCTGCGGAGCATGCTCATTTATCGGGACGGCTTCGACCATGCAGATCATGGCGGAGGCGCTGGGATTGGCACTTCCGGGGAGTGCGCTGCTTCCGGCAACCAGTCCGGATCTGACAGAGTATGCTTACAGAGCAGGAAAACGGGCGGTAGAACTGGCAAGAGAAGGTATACGGCCCAAAGATATCGTAACAAAAGAGTCTTTTGAAAATGCGATCCTTGTTCATGCAGCGATTTCAGGGTCTACAAATTGCCTGTTGCATCTTCCGGCGATCGCCTATGAACTAGGCATATCCATTGACGGAGAAACCTTTGATCGAATTCACAGAGGGGCGCATTATTTATTGAATGTAAGACCTTCCGGTCGTTGGCCTGCTGAATTTTTCTACTATGCAGGAGGCGTTCCGGCGATCATGGAAGAGATACGAGACGTTCTTCACCTCGATGCCATGACCATTACAGGCAAAACATTGGCTGAGAACCTGGAGGAATTGAAAGAAAACGGTTTTTATAAGAAGTGCGGGATACGGCTGGAGGAAGCGAACAAAAAATACGGTACGCAAGTAACAAAAACAGAGATTATCCGTCCATACGATAAGCCCCTGGGAACCGATGGATCCATTGCGGTTTTGAAAGGAAATCTGGCACCTCAGGGAGCTGTCATTAAACATACTGCGTGTCCGCCGGAAATGTTTTCGGTAATTCTGAATGCACGGCCCTTTGACAGTGAGGAAGAATGCATTGATGCGGTGATCAACCATCGGGTAAAACCGGGAGATGCAGTATTTATCCGTTACGAGGGACCGAAAGGTTCAGGAATGCCGGAAATGTTCTATACATCAGAAGCAATTAACTCTGACCGGGAACTGGGGAAAACCATAGCACTGATCACGGATGGCAGATTTTCAGGAGCATCCAAAGGTCCGGTGATCGGGCATTGCTCTCCGGAAGCACAGGATGGAGGGCCAATTGCATTGGTGGAAGAAGGAGATTTAATTCGCCTGGATATAAAAGAACGTTTGCTGGCAATTGTGGGAGTAAAAGGTGAGCCTAAAAGCCCCGAGGAGATCGAAGACATCCTGAAACAAAGGAAAAAACAATGGAAACCGAAAGAGAGTAAGTATAAAAGCGGTGCCTTGAGACTGTTCAGTGAACATGCTGCCAGTCCGATGGAGGGGGCTTATCTGAAATTTAAAGACTAAAAAAGCATCCACGAAACGTTAGAACAATGTTAGATTTCAATAAAAAACACCATGGGCTGAAACCTCAAACCCATGGTGTTTTCTGAATCGGGGCAACGTGATTCGAACACGCGACCTCTGCGTCCCGAATATCGCTTCACATTTTTTATTTCTTTCCATTCTGTACCGAATTCGCTTATCTAAAGCTTTTTCCCATCACTGAAAAATACGATAACACTGTATAACATGGAATAAAACGCAAAATAAAACTTTTTGGTTAGAAAAAAAGTTAGAAGAGCTTTCTGTGGGTATTGAAATCAAGATCTACGGAGAGCTTTTTATGATAGATGGAAATTTGGCATTACAGAGTGTTCCCGAAGCAAAACCCACAGTAATCAATACGCTAGAACTCCCAGATATTGAATGGTCAGCGGACCAATATTCAGCAATACTCAGAGCCCTGACGCAGCATGGATGTCAGTTTCTGAAAAAAAGAACAGAATACGCCCTATTAAAAGAAGTTGTTTTACCCGATGTTACCCAAGTTTCAAACTCGGGTAAAACAGCAACACCCACAAACCCAGTAAATACAGTACCTGAAGGTAGTGGTGTCAATTCACCTTTATGCGGTGCAATAGGGGTAAATGACACCGACACTGCTTCATCTGGCAAGGCGTTTATGGCACCGCTAAATGTTCAGAAATCAGGCAGTATTGCCGATGTGATACCGTCCTTCAGAGTGATCCAATCCAACAGCATGAGTTTGAACATCGGCTTCGACACAGAGTTTCAGGATTTTCATGACGGTTCTCAAAAAAACCGTCGTGTACTGTCACTACAAATGACCATTGCTTTGGGTGAAATGCTGATCAGATACTTCTTCCTAATAGAACCTCTCTATCAAGAAGTAACCGCAGATGGTGGATTGATACCTCTTAAATACTGTCTAGCGGATATTCTTGCGGATTTAAAGAGATGCTATTTCAATGATTTTCCGTTGGTTTTGAAAAGGGCAATCCTGTACAAGGAGAAGCAGTGGAAAAACCATGCTCCATATAAGGTGATTGATTATGCAGCCATGCGTGACAGTGTTATCCCGATCACAATCATCTGTCATACCGGTAAAGCTGATATCTCAGTCTTCCGAAGATCTAAATACGATATTGAGATCCTTCGCAAACTTGGAGAGATCCAGGGGGGAT
>JAIKYN010000050.1 GCA_024683155.1 Lachnospiraceae bacterium
GGACTGTAATTGGACTTATAATGTCCGTCCCAGCGAGGACCGGTAGATCCTGCCACATTCACGGCGCATCTTGCCCCCACGAAATCCGCCAGGCGAAGCTGCTCCACACAGTAATCCAGATTCTTCTTCCGCTGCTCGGGATCCGGTGCCAGAGGACTGCACCATATGCCCACTTCTGCGATCAACAGGTCGTTCTTTTCTGCTGCCTCTTTATAGGCGATGATCTTCTCTTCAGGCTCTCTGCTGCTCACCGGGAAGACTACGGCCCTGCAGCCCAGCTCTATTTGTTTTTTTGCCCATTCTTCCGGAGAAGAATGTTTTAAGGGTGATGATATTCCTAATCGCATAATGCCCCCCTTTCATCCTCTCTCCATTATATGCCAAATTATCTGTTGTTTCTCCTCTTTTTCCCGGTGATTTTTGACGGATTTTTGCGAATCCCCATTTCCTGTTAACTTTTTTCCGTTTTCACTTGACACAAATTTAAAAAGTGGATAATATAGGTAAGTACGATTTTTGTATGTGTGCGTGTAGCTCAGCTGGATAGAGCGTTTGGCTACGGACCAAAAGGTCGTGGGTTCGAATCCTATCACGCACGCTAAAGGCTACAAGGCTTTCGGGCTTTGTAGCTTTTTTTGTCTTTACATATTAAATTTTCTGTCTTTTTTGGCTGTTCTTCTTCCAATGTAACACGATACCGTTGTATAATAATTGCAAATCTATTGGGGTGTTACGGGAATGGAACAGAAAAATTTAGACAACGAAAGACTGGCGGATATCGATTATTTGACAGGCTTGGATAATCGAAGGAGTCTTTACGCCCATTTTGAAGAGCTTCCTTCCGGAAGCTACATCCATGCAATGTTCATTGACGTGGATAATTTCAAGAAAGTAAACGATATATACGGCCACGCAACCGGCGACGAACTTTTGATCAAGCTTGCTGATATGATCAAGGATCTGTCCCATGCTTTTACTGCCCGGATCGGTGGGGATGAATTTGTGATCATCTTCCCCGAAGATCAATATGACCGTAGATCCATAGAAAAGATTGCAGGAGAAATGCTGGAAGGGATCCATCATATCTCTTTCCGGCAGGATATCATGTCCTGGCTTTCCTTAAGTCTGGGCATCGTTTATCATCAGCCCATCTCCAGAGGATTGGATGATATCCTCTCCAAATGCGATACCGCCATGTATCAGGCCAAGTTCAACGGCAAGGCACAGTATGCCGTTTATAAGGATAACAAGGAAGCAAAGTATAATCTGGCCATTGAAGGCGAGATGGAATATGCCCTGCAAAACGGGCAGTTCCTGGTATTTCTCCAGCCCAAGATGAACATGGTCACCTCCCAGATCATCGGTGCGGAAGCACTTTCCCGCTGGATGCATCCTCTGGAGGGTCTGCGTCTTCCCGCCAAATACATCGACCTGTTTGAGCGCAACGGCTTTATCACCAAATTAGACTATTACGTATTCGAAGAAGTATGTCGTCTGAAGAATGCATGGAAAGATGAGATCTATGGAAAACTGCCCATCTCCGTGAATTTCTCCAGAAGACATCTGTATAACGACCGCTTCCCTGAGGAGATCGCGGCCATCGCCGATCGATATGAGATCCCTCATAAGGAGCTGGAGATCGAGATCACCGAGCGAGTATTCATCCGGGACAGCGAAGAGATCATTCAGATGGTCAATGAACTGCAGGAACGCGGCTTTTTGGTTTCCATCGATGACTTCGGATCCGGTTTCTCCGCATTAAATCTGCTGAAGGATATCGCCATCGATACCGTTAAGATCGATCGCGGTTTCCTGCATTTGTCCACCAATAATGACCGCGGCAAGAAAGTGATCCGCAACATCATCCGTATGTGTAAGGATCTGAAGGTAGAAGTCATTACCGAAGGCGTAGAGACCCAGGAACAGGTGGATCTGCTCACCAGCTACGGTTGTCAGCTGGCCCAGGGCTTTTTCTATTCCCAGCCGGTCACACCGGAAAGTTATCAGCTCTTTGCCCGGGAATATTCCACCAATCCGCTGGATCATTTTACCTTCCACTTAGATGGGAATCTTCTTTCAGAAGACGGCGGAAAGGAAGGCATACAGGTAGGGGATGTTTCTTATGTGCCGGGCATTTTCACGGGCACTAAGGCACTGCACTTCCCCGGTGGCGCCATGGGACACAATGTGGTCCATCTGCCCAATGATACCATCGTTAATGACAGCTTCACCATATCCATGTGGATCCGGCCGATCCAAAATCACGTCTGGACTTCCGCACTCTATGTAAAATTTGAGACCGGCTTTTTGTCCATTAATCCGCTGGGACCGGATGACAATTCCATCGTCCGTGAAAGGGATTCAACGGAAGTAAACGGCTGGTACGACCTTTCCGGATTAAAACTGACGGAGAATACCTGGTGGCACTATGTAGTTACCTACAATGCGAAACGGGAGATCCTTACCAGCTACATCAACGGCGAGATGACCAATCGTCTGGAACATGTGCCTAC
>JAIKYN010000089.1 GCA_024683155.1 Lachnospiraceae bacterium
ACCGGTCTTGGCATGAGTATCGTAAAACAGCTTCTGGCCATGATGGATTCCCAGCTGGTTGTAAAGAGCGTATACGGGGAAGGATCGGACTTCTCCTTTGAAATAAAGCAGAAAGTGTTATCCTGGGAACCCATTGGTAACTTTAACGAAGCCTATGAACGTTCTCTGGAGAACAACCGTAAATACAAAGAGCGGTTCCGTGCACCGGATGCAAGGATCCTGATCACGGATGATACCAGGATGAATCTTACCGTAGCCTGTGGTCTCTTAAAGCGGACACTGATCCGGATCGACACGGCCGAAAGCGGAAAGCAGACCCTTGAAATGGTACAGAAGCAGAAATATGATGTGATCTTCCTGGATCATCGTATGCCGGAAATGGATGGAGTAGAGACCCTGCAGGCCATGCGGGCACTGGGAGAGTACATCAATGCGGATACACCGGTAATCGCACTGACGGCCAATGCGGTATCCGGCGCAAGGGAATTCTATCTGGAAGCCGGATTTGCGGACTATTTCACCAAGCCCATTGATGGCGTCAAGCTGGAAAAACTGCTGCAGGATTATATTCCGGCGGATAAGATCCGGGATACCTCCGAAGAAGAGCAAAGTGCGGAAAGCGGAAGTACGGAGCCTGCCGGAACAGACGAATCCTCGGGAGAAGGGGAGGAGGATGTCCTGGCAAATCTGCCCGGTATTGATTACAAGGCTGCCATGGCCAACTGTGTTACCCGGGAGATCCTGGAAAGTGCCATGAAAGATTATCTTGCAGGGATCAGTGAAACAGCGGATAAGATCCGGGATTTTGCGGAAAAGGAAGATGTACGTAATTACACCGTACTGGTCCATGCACTGAAAAGTTCCTCCAGACTCATAGGAGCCTTACATTTATCCGAAGCAGCAGCGTATCTGGAAAAATGCGGTGATGAGGGGAATCTGGCGGAGATCCGGGAAAAGACCCCTGCCTTGCTGGAGGAATACCGGGGCTATGCACAGGTGCTTGGATTCCTGGAGGATTCCGGAGAGGAGGATGAGGATAAACCACTCATCGATCCGGACCAGTTAAAAGAAGCCTATGCAGGATTAAAGGAATTCGTTTCTGCCTTTGATTTTGACAGTGCAGATGCTATTATTAACATGTTGAACGATTACCGGGTAGCGCCCGAGGAAAAAGAGCATTTTAATGAAGTAAAAAAACGGCTGACCAATGTGGACCGGGACGGTTTACTGGAAATACTGTAGAGGGATGAGGAGATTATATCAATGGAAAAACAGGTTCTGCTGATCGGCGATACCAAGAGCTTTATGGTAAATGCCATTGTAAACGGTCTGAAAAAGGAAGCATATGAAACGATCCAGGTGGCCCCGCAGCTGAATGCCATCAGTAAGATGGAGGACAAACCCAAGATCTGGGTGCTGTACCTGGAAGAAAGCATTGTGGAACAGTCGGATCTGCTGGTTTATATGAGAGATACGGTGATCGACGGGGACTATATGCTCTATCTTATCGGAAACGACGATGAACTGGAGGAGGCTGAAAAAACGCTGACCCATCATGCCATCAGCGGCAAGTTTGTACGACCTCTCAACGTGGGAGATCTGGCCAATGAGCTGAATAAGGCAGTGGAAAAGGAGGAGGAACAGGAGACTCTTAAGAAGATCCTCATCGTGGATGACAATCCCACCATGCTCCGTACCATGAAGAATCTGCTGTCCGGCCGCTATCGGGTATATATGGTAGGATCCGGCATGAATGCCATTACGTTCCTGGCCAAGAATCAGGTGGATCTGATCTTATTGGATTATGAGATGCCGGTCACCAGCGGACCTCAGGTGCTGGAAATGCTGCGCAGTGAGCCGGAGACCAGTTCCATACCGGTTATGTTCCTTACGGCCAAGGGAGATAAAGAAAGCGTTATGAAGGTGGTTGCGTTAAAACCGGAGAAATATCTCCTCAAGACCATGCCGCCGCAGGAATGGATCAACAGTATCGATGAGTTCTTCGCGAAACAGAAGAGTATCCGGGGATAAGGCGTCGCCTTTTCAATAAACGGTTTTTAAGATATAATAGATACAATTTTGATAGCGAAGGAGTTTTTTCAGTGAGTAACGAAAAGATCCATAAGCATAAGACGAGATATTCCGTTCTCCTGGTTTCCAACAATCCGATGAAGCCCATCCGGCAGGTTCGGATCCGCGGTGCATTGCTACAGCTTTTGATGTTCCTGTTTGTGATACTGTTGTGCGGAAGCATCGGAATCCTGGTATATCATCAGAGTTATGTGGACTCGGTGGCAGCCAAACGCAAGGTGACGGATGAGAAGCTTTCCCAGTTGCAAAGTCAGGTAGACGAACTGACACTGACCAATCAGGATCTGAACGATCAGATCAAGATCCTCAGTGAAGCCATTAACGAGAACAATCAGCTGGAAGCCACTGAGAAGAAAGCCCAGGAAGAAGCCAGTGTGCCTACGCAGTTCCCGCTTACCGGTTCTGCAGGTGTGCAGCAGCTGGAACTGAACGACGGAGCGGACCAGATGCTGCTCCTTACGGCAGACAGCGGTACCTCCTGTGTGGCAGCCGGAGACGGAACGGTTTATCAGATCTACGATCCGGAGGATGAGATTTATGCGGAATACGGACATTGCCTGGTCATTGATCATGGCAACGGTTATATTTCCATTTATCGTAATAAAGGGACTCCTGCTGTAAAAGAAGGAGACAAGGTAACAAGAGGAATGACGTTGTTTATGATCGGGGATGACAATACAAAGCTGGGATTCCAGATCATTAAGGATGGAGAATATATCGATCCGTTATCAGTGGTACTGATCGATGGTTAAGTTGGAGGAAAGATGAAAAAGAAACCGAATTTTGACAAGTACAACAGTTTATTGGGTGTGGATGCCGTAGTAGAAGGTAATTTTTCCGTAAAAGATTCAGCCCGCATTGACGGTACCATTCGCGGAGATGTAACAGCACAGGGAAATCTGGTCCTGGGCCCCAAAGGGACCATTAACGGAAACATTAAGGCAACCGATGTGGAAGTCGGAGGTAAGATCGTAGGAAATGTCACTGCCGGCGGCCGTGTATTCTTAACCTCTACCGCACACCTTACAGGGGATATTGTCTGCAAGGGAATCATCATTGATGAGAACGCAGTATTCCAGGGCAAGTGTGATATGGGCAACGGTTCTTCCATAGCAACTGCGCCTGCGGCATCACCGGAAGCACCTGCAGGAGAGCAGAACCAGTAATGCCGGATCCGGAACGATGGAGGATCCCATCCGGATCGATCCTTTGACAGGATCTGAAAACAGAGCATTAAAAAACTCCGATACCTGTGTGTATCGGAGTTTTCTTTCGTCATGCGTATCCGGTTACGGATCATTTCTTTTCGTGGTCTTTGTCCAGACGTTCAAAGATCAGTTCATATCCATCGGTTCCATAGTTAAGGGAACGGTTCACACGGCTGATGGTAGCTGTGGATGCGCCGGTCTTCTCGGCAATCTCAAGATAGGTTTTGTGGTCCCGTAACATGGAAGCTACTTCAAATCTCTGGGAAAGAGACAAGAGCTCATTCACGGTACAAAGATCCTCGAAAAAGTTATAACATTCTTCAGGACTCTGCAGTTCCAGGATCGCATCGAAAAGATGACTGACTGCATCGGTTTTAAGCTTTTTGTTCATGGTTGCAATACCCCCTAACGCTTTAAAATTTTAACATATTAAAGCTGTAAAGTAAAGGGGATTGTAGCAGAGAAAATCAAGGAAAACTTGTATAAAAATGCGCAATCAAGTATACTGTAAAATACATTTGGAGAAGGACAGCGGAAAATGAATCTGAAAGAAGCCCTGGACATAATTGAAGAAACGCTGGATCAGGTGGAGGGGATCCCTTCCTCGGATATTCCGGATATCGATCTGTATATGGATCAGGTGACCACCTTCATGGAGAACAAATTCCGTGATTCCACCCGTAATCCGGAAGAAGATAAGATCATGACCAAAACCATGATCAATAATTATGCAAAGAACGACCTGCTTCCGGCCCCTGTAAAAAAGAAGTATTCCAAAGATCATATGATGCTTCTGATCCTGATCTACTATTACAAGGGACTGCTGTCCATCAGCGATATCGCAACGCTGATCCGCCCTCTGAAAGAGCATTTTGGGCAGGATGATGGTACCTTGGAACTGGAACAGATCTATACGGAGCTGATCTCCGGAGAGTGCAAACAGGCAGATCTGGTACGCAGAGATATCAAGGATCTTATGAAGGATGCGGAAGGATCTTTTACGGAGGCACCTGCGGAAGCAAAGGATTCGCTGCAGCTGTTGTCTTTGATCAGTTCCCTGGGATTTGATATTTATCTCAAGAAACTGGTGATCGGACGGCTTTTGGATGAATTGGAGGAAAAAAATACCAAAAATCAAAAACCGTCAAAAAAATGAAAACAAATGATTGATTTTTGATTGCCCAGGTGCTATAGTTAAGGTACCAATAAAAGATATTAGTATATTTGGGCTTAGATTTAGTTCCATGCAAGTGGAGGGAGTAGTAATGAAGAGACGTACAAAGATGATAACCGCTTTGATACTGGGCGTTATCCTGGTATTCGCAAGTGGCTGCGGTAAGGAAGAAGCATTGTTGGACGATGCCGCTGTAGCCAGAGATGAATCCGAGATCAACAGTACCGAAGTTTATATGGATGACGGAGCCATCGCTCTTGCAGCCGATGCAGGTACCGCAACCGAGTATGTGGATGCTGCTGCAGCCGCTTTTGCACAGGTTAATCAGCTCCGTGCGGAAGCAGGTCTTTCCGAACTGACCTGGAATTCCGATCTTGAAAGCGCTGCACGTGTTCGTGCAACCGAAGCAACCGGATTTTTCTCACATACCAGACCGGACGGAACCGCATGGTGGACCGTAGACAGCCGTGTTATGTATGGTGAGAATCTTGCCAAGGGATTTTATGATGCAGATTCCGTCGTAACTGCATGGATGAATTCCCCTACGCACCGAGAGAATGTTATGAAGGATGGCTTCAAGACCATGGCAATCGTTATCGTAGCAGCGGATAACGGCACCTGGTACTGGGCACAGGAGTTCGGATATTGATCTTCAAGGTAGGATAAACAACAGGACCGGTTCCTTTTGGGGACCGGTCTTTTTTTATGCAAAAATATCGAAGAATAAACCACAGGTTTCATTTACAAGGTCTGATTCTTTCGCTATAATCTTATATTGTAGGGCAGAGAAAGACTGCCGTACATTTATCTTATCAATGAGTGAGAACATGGAGGCTATGTAATGGGTATTATTTCAAGATTTAAGGATATTATGGAGGCGAATTTCAACGCTATTCTGGATAAACTGGAAGATCCCGAGAAGATGATCGACCAGTATCTGAGAGATCTGCAGAATGATTTCGCAGAGGTTAAGGCAGAGACTGCTTCCGTTATGGCAGATGAGAAGGCTGCCAAGAGAAAGCTGGACGAGTGTGACGAAGAGATCCGCAAGATGGCTGAGTATGCCAGAAGAGCCGTGGCAGCAGGCAATGATGACGAAGCAAGACAGTTCCTGGCAAAGAAGGCACAGCTGACCGAGCGAAGAGCAGGTCTGGACCAGAACTATACCTTATGCTGTGAGAATACCATGAAGATGCGCCAGATGCATGATAAGCTGGAGCAGGATATCTCCATGTTGAAGAATAAGCAGGATGTTCTGAAGGCTAAGGTGAAGGTTGCCAAGACCCAGGAGAAGATCAATCAGATGTCTTCTGCCAGCGACCGCGCAGGCGCTACCATGTCCGCTTTTGCCCGTATGGAAGAAAAAGTGGACAAGATGGTGGATCAGGCCGATGCGATGGCAGAGCTGAACGCTTCCGGCAGTGTGGATAAGACCGCAGAGCTGGCTAAGAAGTATGATCAGGAAGGCATGAGCGCAGACGTAGATGCGGAACTTGCAGCATTAAAGGCCGAAATGGGCGTATAAATATATAGCACATAAGTGGAGGACCTGAAAATGGGATTTTTTACAAATCAGTTATCGAGTGTCATTGAGTGGGAAGGCAACAGCGAAGGCGTTTTGTTCTACAAGTGGAAATCCGCTGAGATCAAAAAGGGCTCCAAGCTGATCCTTCGTATGGGTCAGGATGCCATCTTTACTTACAACGGCATCATTGAAGGTATTTTTACAGAGGAAGGCCAGTATGATATTGAATCCGATATCATTCCTTTCCTGACAACCCTGAAGAACTTTAAGTTTGGCTTTAACACACCTTTGCGTGCAGAAGTCATCTTTATCAACACCAAGGAACAGCTGGTGAACTGGGGAACCAAGAATCCCATTAACCTGAAGGCAGAAGGCCTGCCCGGTGGTATGCCCATCCGTGCATTCGGTACCTTCAGCTGCAAGGTAAAAGAACACGATGTAATGATCGAGAAACTGGCCGGCATTCAGGCACAGTATACCGTGGAAGACGTGAAGGATCGTATCGTTTCCAGTCTGGATCAGCTTCTTATGAACTGGATCAGCAAGGAAGGCCACGATATGTTCAACCTGCAGGCAGATGCAGCAAGCATTGCCAAGGGTATCCAGTCCGATCTGGATATGGAGATGCGTAAGATCGGTATTGAGATCACCGATTTTAAGATCGAAAGCTTCAGTTATCCCGAAGAAGTTCGTAAGATGCAGGAGAAAGCAGCTGCACAGTCTATGGTTGCCGATGTTGGTAAGTACACACAGATGGCTGCAGCAGACGGAATGGCTGCTGGCGGTTCCGGAAGCGCTGCCGGCGATATGGTAGGACTTCAGATGGGTATGGCCATGGGTCAGCAGATGGTGAACCAGATGAATCAGAACAACGCTGCAGCAGCACCCGCAGCACCTGCAGCATCCGGCGCATCCACCGGCACGATCCCCAAGTTCTGCCCCGAATGCGGAACTCCCACCAACGGAAAGCCCTTCTGCAGCAACTGCGGAGCGAAGTTAGGATAAGGATTTTTTAGGATTTATGAATTTATTGGATACACTCAACAAAGAACAGAGAGAGGCCGCCAGCACTACCACGGGGCCTCTCCTTATTATTGCAGGGGCAGGAAGCGGTAAGACCCGTGTTCTGACCCACCGCATCGCTTATCTCATTGAGGAGGAAGGGGTGCATCCCTGGAACATCCTGGCTATTACCTTTACCAATAAGGCGGCCGGAGAGATGCGGGAACGTGTGGACAAGATGGTAGGCTTCGGCTCGGAGAGTATCTGGGTGGCTACCTTCCATTCCACCTGTGTGCGGATCTTAAGGCGTTATATCGATCGCATCGGTTACGATACCAACTTTACCATTTACGATACCGATGATTCCAAGACGGTGATGAAAGAGGTCTGCAAACGGCTGCAGTACGATACCAAGGTGATCAAGGAGAAGGCTCTTCTTAATGCCATTTCTGCAGCCAAGAATGAACTCATCGGTCCTACGGAGTTTGCCCTGAATGCACAGGGGGATCTGTGGAGTCAGAAAGTAGCGGATGCTTATCGGGAATACCAGGCAGCGCTGCATAAGAGCAATGCGCTGGATTTTGATGATCTGCTGATGCTCACCGTGGAACTGTTCCGCTCCTGTCCGGATGTACTGGAAAGCTATCAGGAACGCTTTAAATACATTATGGTGGATGAGTATCAGGATACCAACACCGCACAGTTCGAGCTGATCCGTCTTCTGGCCGATCAAAGCCACAATCTGTGTGTGGTAGGAGACGATGATCAGTCCATATACAAGTTCCGCGGGGCCAATATCCATAATATTCTGGACTTTGAGAAGACCTATCCCGAAGCCAGGGTGATCAAGCTGGAGCAGAATTACCGTTCCACCCAGAGCATCTTAAATGCTGCCAATGCGGTGATCCGCAACAATATGGAGCGTAAGGACAAGGCCCTTTGGACCGATGCGGGAGACGGAGAGAAGATCCATTTCAGACCCTTTGAGACCGCCTATGATGAGGCAGAATTCATTGCTTCGGATATTGCACGGAAATGTAAGGCGGAACATCTTAGCTTTGGAGATTTCGCGGTCCTTTACCGTACCAATGCGCAGTCCCGTATTCTGGAAGAACAATTCGTAATGGAAGGCATGCCCTATCAGGTAGTGGGCGGCGTGAACTTCTATTCCCGAAAAGAGATCAAGGATGTACTGGCGTATCTGAAGACCATTGATAATGGGCAGGATGATGTGGCGGTACGTCGTATTTTGAATGTGCCCAAAAGGGGCATCGGAGCCACCACCATCAGTAAGGTGCAGGCCTTTGCAGACACCTCGGATATCAGCTTTTTTGAAGCCCTGGTGCGGGCAAGAGAGATCCCTTCTTTAGGAAATGCGGCAGGCAAGCTGGAAGGCTTTGCCACTATGATCCGCGGATTCCGGGGAGAGATGCGGGAATTTAACTTAAAGCAGCTGCTGGCAGATGTGCTGGAGACCACCGGTTATCTGGAAGAACTGCGCACTTCCGGAGAAGAAGATGCCCAGGACCGGGTAGAGAACGTGGAAGAACTGGTTTCCAAGATGGCGGCTTACGAGGACGAAGCGGAAGAACCTACCTTAAGCGGATTCCTGGAGGAAGTTGCTTTGGTAGCGGATATCGATTCCGTGGGAGAAGAAGGAGAGAGAACCCTTCTTATGACCATGCATGCTGCGAAGGGTCTGGAGTTTGAACATGTATATGTGGCAGGCATGGAAGACGGCCTGTTTCCCGGGTATCTTACCATTTCTTCCGACGATCCGTCGGATATGGAAGAAGAACGGCGTCTGGCCTATGTGGCTATTACCAGGGCCAAGAAGCACCTTACCTTAAGCTGTGCCCAGAAGCGTATGATCCGTGGAGAGACCCAGTATAATCCCATCAGCCGCTTCGTAAGAGAAATCCCGGAAGATCTGCTGGACCGCCCTCTTCCCGAGAAGAAGAGCCGGGCCGTGGATGAATATTTTGATGACAACGACAGCCTGTTTACCGGCTTTGGAACCGGCAGGAGCTCCGGATCGTCTTATGGCGCCCGCTCCGGGGAAAGTGAGCCGGACCGTGCACCGGGAAGCGGTGTAAGCTATGGCAGCAGCGGAACATTTTCCAAGGCTGTGTACAGTTACAATACCAAGAAGACGCCCCTTACAGGACTTTCCAGAAAGACACCGGAATCCAAAAAGCCTTTTATGACCAAAGGAGTGACCACCCTTTCCAAGGGGATGCCCGCGGCAGGCGCTAAGCCGGAATACAATGTGGGAGACCGGGTAAAACACATTAAGTTCGGAGAAGGTACAGTCACGGCACTGGAGAAGCATGAGAGGGACTATCAGGTCACCGTTTCCTTTGATGGAGCGGGGCAAAAGATCATGTATGCTGCGTTTGCAAAATTACAGCGAATCGAGTAAACTAAAGATAGTTTTAAGGCGGATGACAGGAGGGCAGTATGAGCGATAAATACGATATCTTATTGGATAAGGTAAATGAGCTCCTTCGTGTGAAGAGACAGGAAGAAGAGCATAAAGAGGGAAGCACCGTGTTATGGGTACTTGCCATCATCGGAGCAATTGCTGCAGTAGCAACCATTGCGTATTTTGTGTTCCGCTATTTTGAGCCGGATTATCTGGAAGAATTCGATGATGATCTGGACGATGATTTTGATGACGATCTGTTTGAAGATGAGGACGATACCATTACCGAATAGGCATCGCAGGATTCCCTGCATGGCAGGATGACAGATGGCAGAATGAAGTATGTACGGTACGGAGAAGGTCAGGGATACTCCCGGGACTTTCTCCGTTTTCGCGTTAAGAAAGAGGTTTTCATTGAAAAAAGGCGACGAATTTGAGGGTAAGGTAATTGAGACCAGATTTCCCCAGACCGGTGTCATTGAGACCCTGGACGGCACCCGGATCCTGATGAAGAAGGTACTGCCGGGACAAAGGGTGCGGGGCTTTATCTGCAAGAAGAAAGCCGGCCTTCTGGAAGGCAGATTACTGGAAGTGACAGAGAAAGCACCCAATGAGGTGGAACCGCCCTGTCCCCATTTTGGGACCTGCGGAGGGTGTGCCTATCTGAATCTTTCCTATGAAGATGCCATCGCTTTGAAGGAACAGCAGGTGTATAAGCTGCTTTCTCCGGTGTTTGACCGCCAGGAGAGAGACTGGACCTGGGAAGGCATCAAAGCATCTCCTTCCCTGTACGGATATCGCAATAAGATGGAGTTTACCTTTGGGGATGCGGTGAAGGACGGCCCGTTGGAACTGGGCATGCACCGCAGCGGCAATTTCTATGACATCATCACTGTGGATCAGTGCCGCATCATGGATGGAGATTACCGGAAGATCCTGGCTTATACCAGAGACTTTTTTGCAGAGCATCAGATCCCCCATTTTCACCGTTTAAGCCATATCGGCTACCTGCGTCATCTGCTGGTGCGCAAGGGGTGGAAGAGCGGAGAGATCCTCATCGGGCTGGTGACCAGTTCTCAGATGGAGGAAGAGAAGGCAGACCCTGTACTTTCTGCATGGCGGGACGGATTATTATCCCTGGAAACGGAAGGCACCATTACGGGGATCCTTCACATTCTCAATGATGCCCAGGCAGATGCAGTGCTTTGCGATCGAATGGACATTCTTTACGGACGGGATTATATACAGGAAGAACTGCTGGACCTGTCCTTTAAGGTCAGCACCTTTTCCTTCTTCCAGACCAATTCCGCAGGAGCAGAGCTCTTGTATGAAACGGCCCGCCGGTATATCACCGAAGCAGGAGAAGGCAAAGGCGGCGTGGTATTTGACTTATACAGCGGTACCGGCACCATTGCCCAGATGATGGCTTCTGCAGCAGATGAGGTAGTGGGCGTGGAGATCGTGGAAGAAGCGGTGGAAGCAGCCAGAGAAAGTGCGAAAGCAAACGGTCTGACCAACTGCAGGTTCCTGGCAGGAGATGTGCTGAAGGTATTGGATGAGATTGAAGAAAAGCCGGATCTGATCATTCTGGATCCTCCCAGAGACGGGGTACATCCCAAGGCCCTTCGGAAGATCATGGATTACGGGGTAAAGCATCTGATCTATATTTCCTGTAAACCCACTTCTCTGGCAAGAGACGGCGCCATCCTTCTGGAGAACGGTTACGAAGCGGTAAAGGCCGTTGCCTGTGATCAGTTCCCCTGGACAAGCGGCGTGGAAAGTATCGCCCTTTTTGAACGGAAAGAAGATCCATGTTCTTAAAAAACCGCCTGTTTTATCCTGCAGGCCTCTGATAGAATGAACCAAGGAAAATGAATCATGTAAAGGAGAGTTTTCATGCGCTTAGAGAGAGAGTTCCATGAAAATCCTGCAGCCCTTCATGTGGGCTGCGAAGAGACACATGTATATTATGTGCCTTGTAATACACAGGGAAAATGTATGCAGACCCTGTTAAACGGCTCCTGGGAGTTTGAATGGTTTGAAAACCTGGGCCAGGTGGGAGGAGATAACCTGCCGGAGTTTAATGAAAAGGGTAAGAGAACTCCGGACGGTAAGATCACGGTTCCTTCCTGCATCCAGTATGCCGGCTTTGATCTGCAGCAGTATACCAATACGCGGTATCCGTTCCCTTATGATCCGCCCTATGTACCGGTGGATGATCCCTGCGGCCTGTATGTGCGTTCCTTTGTCCTGACGGCAGAAGAAGCAAAGCTGGAGACCTATCTGGATTTTGACGGTGTGGATTCCTGTTTTTATCTGTGGGTCAATCAGACCTTTGTTGGCTACAGCCAGGTTTCCCATGCGGTCAGTGAATTCAACATTTCTTCCTGTGTGAAGGAAGGAGAGAATGAGATCCGGGTACTGGTCCTTAAGTGGTGCGACGGATCCTACTGCGAGGATCAGGATAAGTTCCGCATGACCGGTATCTTCCGGGATGTGTATCTGCTGCATCGCCCTAAGACGCATTTGCGGGATTACGTGATCACCACGAATTTTATGGAAGAAGATGAACTGGCACTTCATGCCCAAAAAGGCGTGTTCTATGTAACACCGGAACTGGCAGATCCTGCCGGGGACCCGACAGTTCGTATCGGCCTTAGGGATGCCTCCGGGAAAGAGATCGCCAGCACCACCGTTTCCCATAAGGAAACAGCGGTACTGGAAGTGGAAAATGCCACTTTGTGGAATGCCGAGCATCCCTATCTGTATACCCTTACCCTTGGAACCGAAGAGGAAGTGATCACGGAGCAGGTGGGCATCCGTACCATCTGTGTGAAGGAGGGCGTGGTTTATTTAAATAACCGTCCGGTGAAATTCAAGGGCGTGAACCGTCATGATTCCAATGCCTATACCGGTTATACCGTAACACAGGAAGATGTACAGAAGGATATGATGCTGATGAAGCAGCACAATGTCAATGCCATCCGTACCAGCCATTATCCCAATGCGCCCTGGTTTACCGGACTGTGTGACCGCTACGGTTTCTATGTGATCAGTGAGACCGACATGGAGTCCCACGGTACCAATGATGTCTACTGTGAGCATAATCACGATCTGATCAGTACCCTGGCTAAAGAACCCATGTACAAGACAGAGATCCTGGATCGTATGCAGCGCAACGTCTTAAGAGACCGGAACCGCACCAGCGTGGTGTTCTGGTCCATGGGAAATGAAAGCGGCTACGGCCCCAACTTTATTGATACGGCCCATTGGGTAAAGGCAACCGATCCTACCCGTCTTCTTCACTACGAAAGCCAGACCTGGGTGGAATGGCAGAGCCAGGATATGCGGGATCTGGATGTTTGCAGCCGTATGTATGCTTCTCCGGAATGGGTAAAGCTTTACTGCGAGAATCCGGAAAACAAGAAGCCCTTTATGCAGTGTGAATTCTGCCATGCCATGGGCAACGGCCCCGGAGATCTGGAGGATAACTATGCCCAGATCTATGAATATGACAATTTCTTAGGTGCTTTTGTGTGGGAGTGGTGTGATCATGCCATTTACGACGGCAAGGCAGCCGATGGAAGGGAGAGATTCCTCTACGGCGGTGATCACGGCGAATATCCCCATGACGGCAATTTCTGTATGGATGGCCTGGTTTATCCCGACCGCAGACCGCATACCGGATTACTGGAATTAAAGAATGTGGCCCGTCCCGTCCGCCTGGTAGCACTGGATCGGGAAAACGGAAGCCTCACCTTCTCCAACAAGTTAGATTACACCAGATTGTCCGATTACTGCAGCGCGGTGGTCACCTTAAAATGTGACGGCGCTCTGTTGTGGGAAAAGACCATTGAACTGCCGACCACCATGCCGCATAAGGAAGGCAGCGTAAGCCTGGAACTGAGCGAACAGGAACTGGCAGAACTTGCCTATTCCAAGGGCGGAAACCGCTATCTTAAGATCACCTATCTTCTGAAGGCAGATGTAGCCTTCCTGGAAAAAGGCTATGAGCTGGGCTTTGACCAGCTATGCCTCCATGAAGAAACTGCTTTTGCAGGAAAGGAAATGGGGAAAGGAGCGCCTGCGGTTTGCACAGAGGAAACCTTTGATACCATTACCTTATCGGGGGATGGTTTTTGCTACAGACTGGACAAGAAGAAAGGCGTATTTACGTCTCTTAAGACCAAAGAAGAAAACCTTGTTAAGCCCATGGCCTTTGAGCTGTTCCGTGCACCCACGGACAATGACCGTAACGTGGTCCATGAATGGAAGAGAGCCGGCTATGACCGCATGGAAATGCGTGCCTATGAAGCAACCCTGTGTCAGGAAAACGGGGTAGCAGTGATCACGGTTCCCGTAAGCTTCGGAGCCGTATACCTTCAGAAAGTCCTGCGGGGAAAATTGATCTATACCGTGGACGGAACCGGTAAACTGCTGGTACAGGCGGATCTGGATATGGATCCTGTATTCCCGTATCTGCCCCGGTTCGGACTGTCGCTGGCAGTGCCTTCTTCCTATGATCAGGTACAGTATTTCGGCTATGGCCCGCAGGAAAGTTATATTGATAAGCGGAGAGCCTCCTATGTGGATGTGTTTGACAGCTCTGTGGCAGACCAGCATGAGGATTACATCAAACCCCAGGAGAATGGGAGTCACTATGGCTGTATCTATGCCCAGGCAAAGGGAAACGATGGCTGCATCCGGGTAACCGGTGATGTGCCTTTTACCTTTAATGCCAGTGAATATACCACCGGGGAACTGGCAACGAAGGGGCATAATTTTGAGCTGGAGAAAGCAGGCTTTACGACCCTGCACTTTGACCCTGTAATGGCCGGCATCGGCTCCAACAGCTGCGGGCCGAGGCTGGCGGTGAAATATCAGGAAAAGAAAGAGAAGATCGCCTTTACCCTGTGTCTGGAGATCCGGTAAAGAACGACCTTGAAACCAAACGGTTTCTTAGGGATCATTTTCGGAATAAAACAAAAAAAGAACCCGTACTTCCGTGAGGAAGTACGGGATTTTTTCAGCCGCGAAAAAATTTTAATGTTGCCCGGTTCTTACTGCATGTTGTTAACTGCAGAAGATAAACGAGCTACCTTTCTGGAAGCAGTGTTCTTCTTCAGAACGCCCTTGCTTTCAGCCTTATCGATGGTAGAAGCACAAGACTTCAGTGCTGCTTCAGCAGCTGCCTTATCATTAGCTTCGATTGCAGTACGAACGTGCTTAACAGCTGTCTTAACAGAGCTCTTAACGGCCTTGTTACGAGCTGCCTTCTTCTCGCTTACAAGAATTCTCTTTTTAGCAGATTTGATGTTAGCCAAAATGATACCTCCACAAAAATTCAACAAATATTGGTTATAATATATGGTAATGTCCCATTAAGGCCGGAGACACGGTTCGTACTAATGGAAACATACGAAATGTATTGTAAAGTAGAGCAGATGGAATGTCAAGAGGAAATGTTATTTTACTTGACAGAGAAAAGGGCGGAATCTGTGGTATAATAATGCGAAGTCTTTTGAAGTACCGATACAGCATATCGTATCCGGGAGAAAAAAGAAAGCCCTTAGGAAGGGATCCGTAACAGATAGAAACAGGAAATTTAAAGGAAATAACGTATGAGTGAAGTAGATCAGAGCAGAATTCGCAATTTTTGCATTGTGGCCCATATCGACCACGGCAAATCTACCCTGGCAGACCGGATCATTGAAAAGACAGGACTTCTGACCAGCAGAGAAATGCAGGCACAGGTCCTTGACAATATGGATCTGGAGCGGGAGAGGGGGATTACCATTAAGGCCCAGACCGTCCGGATCATCTATACCGCCAAAGACGGGAAGGAGTATATCCTGAACCTGATCGATACCCCCGGCCATGTGGACTTTAATTATGAAGTCAGCCGAAGCCTTGCGGCCTGTGAGGGCGCCATTCTGGTAGTGGACGCGTCCCAGGGCATCGAAGCCCAGACACTGGCCAACGTTTACATGGCACTGGAGCATGATCTGGAAGTATTCCCCGTGATCAACAAGATCGACCTTCCCAGCGCCCATCCCGATGAAGTAAAGGAAGAGATCGAGGATGTTATCGGTCTGGAAGCGCAGGATGCTCCTCTGGTATCTGCCAAGAACGGCATCGGCATCGAGGAAGTCCTGGAAGCGATCGTGGAAAAAGTGCCGGCTCCTGCAGGTGATCCCGATGGTGCGCTGCAGGCCCTTATTTTCGATTCCATTTATGATTCCTATAAGGGAGTCATTGTATTTTGCAGACTGAAGAACGGCCGCATCAAGAAAGGCACCCGGGTGCGCATGATGGCCACCGGTGCGGAAGCGGAAGTGGTGGAAGTAGGGTATTTTGCTCCCGGTCAGTTTATTCCCTGTGAGGAGCTGACGGCCGGACTGGTAGGCTATTTTACCGCGTCCATTAAAAATGTGAAAGATACCCGTGTGGGTGATACCGTAACCGATGCAGAACGCCCTTGTGCAGAGCCCCTGCCCGGTTATAAGAAGGTACAGTCCATGGTATACTGCGGGATCTACCCGGCAGATGCCGCTCATTATTCCGACCTTAGGGATGCACTGGAAAAGCTGCAGCTGAACGATGCTTCCTTAAAATATGAGCCCGAGACTTCCATTGCCCTGGGCTTTGGTTTTCGCTGCGGATTCCTGGGACTGCTCCATCTGGATGTGATCCAGGAGCGGTTAGAGCGGGAATATGATCTGGATCTGGTGACCACGGCGCCCGGCGTTATCTATAAGGTCTTTAAGACCAACGGAGAGTGCATCGAGCTGACCAATCCTTCCAATCTGCCGGATCCTTCGGAGATCGAGCACATGGAGGAACCCATTGTCAATGCGGAGATCATGGTAAGTACCGAGTTTATCGGTCCGATCATGCAGCTTTGTCAGGAACGGCGCGGCCGTTATCTGTCCACGGAGTACATCGAGACCACCCGCGCTCTGTTAAAATACGAACTGCCTTTAAATGAGATCATCTATGATTTCTTTGATGCTTTAAAATCCCGATCCCGTGGCTATGCGTCCTTTGATTATGAACTGAAGGGCTATGAGCCTTCCAAGCTGGTGAAGCTGGATATCCTCATTAACCACGAGCAGGTGGATGCCCTGTCCTTTATCGTCCATGCGGACGGTGCTTATGACCGCGGCCGTAAGATGTGCGAGAAGCTGGTGAACGAGATCCCCAGACATCTTTTTGAGATCCCCATCCAGGCCAGCGTAGGCGGTAAGATCATTGCCAGGACCACGGTACGCGCCATGCGCAAGGATGTGCTGGCAAAGTGCTACGGCGGTGATATTTCCCGTAAGAAGAAGCTGCTGGAGAAGCAGAAGGAAGGTAAGAAACGAATGCGACAGGTGGGCAGCGTAGAGATCCCGCAGAGCGCATTTATGAGTGTGTTAAAGCTGGATAATGATGACTGATACGGATATCATGCTATATATTCATATTCCTTTTTGTGTGCGGAAGTGTTCCTATTGTGACTTTTTGTCCCAACCCGCCGGGAAGGATATACAGGAAAACTATGTGGACGTACTGTGCCGGCAGATGGAAGAGACGAAGGATAAGGCGGTGGGCCTTCCCGTTTCCTCCATCTTCTTCGGGGGCGGTACGCCCTCTTTGCTTACAGGAATGCAGATCGGGAAGATCCTGGAGGTGATCCGGGCAAATTATACACTGACCGAAGACTGCGAGATCTCCATGGAGATGAATCCGGGTACGGTGAATCCTGCGGATCTGGAACTGTACAAAAAAGCCGGCATCAACCGGGTCAGCCTAGGCCTTCAGTCCATGCAGCCGGAGGAACTTAAGATGCTGGGCAGGATCCATACGGCACAGAAATTCCTGGAAAGCTACGAGATGGTGAAAAAGGCCGGTTTTACCAATGTAAATGTGGATCTCATGATGGGCCTTCCGGGGCAATCCTGGGAAGCGCTGGGGGATACCATAGAGAAGATCGTTGCCATCGCGCCGGAGCACATTTCTCTGTACAGTCTGATCCTGGAAGAGGGAACAAAGCTTTATAAGGAGTATGCAGACAGCGACACCCTGCTGACGGAAGAAGAAGACCGGGCGTTGTACCATAAGGCCTGCGAGCTTCTGCAGAAAGCCGGTTATGAGCAGTATGAGATCTCCAATTTTGCCCGGCCGGGATTTTCCTGCAGGCATAACGAGGGCTACTGGAGAAGACGGCCCTATCTTAGTTTCGGCATCGGCGCCGCATCCTTTTTTGAAGAGCAGCGCTGGAACAACACTTCTGTTCTGAAGGATTATCTCCGGGGGGATTTCACCCCGCAGGATCATGAAGCGCTGACGGAGCAGGATGCCATGGAGGAATTCATGTTCCTGGGCCTTCGGACGCTGAAGGGGATCTGTGAAGACGAATTTACCCGCTGCTTTGAAGAAGACTTCCGGGAGGTGTACGGGGAAGCCGTAGACAGACTCCTTGCGGAAGGCCTGGTACAGGAGAGGGAAAGGTCCGGCTCCTGCTGGCTTTCCTGCACCAAAGAAGGCCTGGATCTGAATAATTATGTGTGCGGTGCTTTTTTACTGGATTAATCCATGAAAATGATTGTATTATACCCGGAAGATTCAGTATAATATGGGTAGTATAGGACGTTTTTTGTAAAAGGAGTGTAATATATGCCTTCTGTAGAGGAAATTCTGAGAAAAGCCAAAGAATCCGGAGCATCCGACGTACATATCACCGTAGGTATCCCTCCGAAGATGCGTGTCAACGGACAGCTGATCACCATGGATTATCCCCGCATGATGCCTTCCGATACCCTGGAAGCATTACTGCAGATCATGTCTGAGACCCAGAGAGATCTGTTTGAGGAACGCGGTGAGTACGATATGTCCTTCTCCATTCCCACCCTGGGAAGATTCCGTGTGAATGCATACAAGCAGCGTGGTTCCGTAGCCATGGCTCTGCGTCTGGTAGGTACACAGGTACCCGATGCGGAAACCCTGGGACTGCCGGAATCCGTCATCGATCTGTATCAGAGAAAACGTGGTCTGGTGCTGGTAACCGGTCCTACCGGAAGCGGTAAGTCCACCACACTGGCCGCCATCATCGATAAGATCAATCATGAGAGGGAAGCCCATGTCATCACCCTGGAGGATCCCATCGAGTATCTGCATTCCCATAAGATGGCCATGATCAACCAGCGAGAGATCGGCCTGGATTCCGAGAATTACGCCAATGCCCTTCGTGCGGCACTGCGTGAAGATCCGGATGTGATCCTGGTAGGTGAGATGCGTGATTTTGAGACCATCAGTATAGCTATTACGGCAGCAGAGACCGGACATCTGGTTCTCTCTACCTTACATACCATCGGAGCCGCATCCACCGTGGATCGTGTCATCGATGTATTCCCGCCCCATCAGCAGCAGCAGATCCGTGTACAGCTGGCCAGCACCCTGGAAGCTGTAGTATCCCAGCAGCTGATCCCCACGGCAGACGGCAACGGACGTATCGCAGCCTTTGAAGTGCTGCATGCTAACTATGCGGTGCGCAACATGATCCGCGAAGGTAAGTCTCATCAGCTGACTTCCGTTATGCAGACCAACCGCAAGATCGGTATGATCACCATGGATGAAGCCATCATGCAGCTGTATAACGATCACAAGATCACCAAGGAAAATGCCATCCAGTTCGCACAGGATCCCGAGTCCATGTCCATGAAGCTGGGCGGCGATCCCAATGCCATGTTCTAAGAAGGCCGTTTGATCGCAGGACCCATGACAGAGCATTCCCGCTGCAATGTTTCCATCGGGTTAAAACAAGGGCTTGCAAATTTTATCTGACTTTGTTATCTTAATGGATGTTCGTAGTAATACGGACATCCATTTTTGTTCGTAACAACATGGACATCTGTTTTTGTTTGTAACAACATGGACATCTGTTTTTGTTTGTGATAACACGAACATTCTTTTTTATTTTGACCGGTTCCGGTCATGGTACTTCGCTTCCGGCGAAGGCATATTTCCATTGTTTAGTAAAGATATAAGAAGAAAAGAGCATAGGAGGATTTGCATGTTCAGTACAATTTCATCCATGGCATTATGGGGGATCCATTCCCGTCCGGTGCAGGTGGAAGTGGATGCTTCTACCGGTCTGCCCTGTTTTGACATGGTAGGCATGGCGGGAAGTGAAGTAAAAGAAGCCAGAGAGCGGGTGCGGGTGGCCCTGCGAAACGTGGGCTGTTCCATTCCGCCCCTGCGGGTTACGGTCAACCTGTCCCCTGCCGATGTGCGCAAAGAGGGGACAGCCTTTGACGTACCCATTGCGGTAGGGATCCTGCAGGCCCTGGGACATTTTGGAGAGGATGCCACAGCAGGCTTTATATTTCTGGGAGAACTGGGGCTTAACGGGGAGATCAAGGCGATCCCCGGCGTTCTGCCTCAGGTAAAGAGAGCCAAGGAAGACGGTCACAGAGGCGTGGTGGTACCCATGGAGAATGCGGAAGAAGCCGCACTGGTAGAAGGAATCGACATTTATCCCGTATCCCATCTGGTGGAACTTATGGGATTTCTCACCGGAGACCTGGAACTGCCTCCTTACGAAAGTATGCCGGAGGAAGCCTGCAGGGGAGAAGAAGAGCATCCCGAACCGGACTTTTCCGAAGTGGCAGGACAGGAGACGGCGAAATATGCGGCGCAGATCGCTGCTGCGGGATTTCATCATCTCCTTATGGTAGGAGCCCCCGGCGGAGGAAAGACCATGATCGCCCGAAGGATGCCCACCATCATGCCGCCTCTTACCCGGGAGGAAATGCTGGAAGTGACCGCGGTATATTCCGTCGCAGGGAAGATCGGCAATCTGGAAAAACTCATGGAACATCGCCCCTTTTGCAGCCCCCATCACACCATTACGCCCCAGGCACTGGTAGGAGGCGGAGCGAGGCCAAAACCGGGGTACGTTTCCCTGAGTCATAAAGGAGTTCTTTTTCTGGATGAGCTGGCGGAATTCCAACGAACGACCCTGGATGTCATGCGCCAGCCCCTGGAACAACATGTAGCGGAAATCGTCCGCACCAGCGGTCAGGTATCCTATCCTGCCGATTTTCTTCTGGTGGCTGCCACCAATCTTTGCCCCTGCGGCTTCTATCCCGACATGAACCGGTGCACCTGCACTCCGTCGGAAATCCATCGTTACAAGGCAAGATTATCCGGTCCCTTATTAAACCGTATCGATCTGGTAACTCAGGTAGATCCTATTGATCCGGGACTTCTCATTCGTCCGGGAGGAGTTCGAAAGCAAGGACTTTCCAGCAGTCAAATGCGGGAGAATGTTATGGCGGCAAGACAAAGGCAGCTCTATCGCTTCCGGGGAGAAGATATCTCCTTTAATGCCCAGATGGACAATAAGGAACTGGACCGGTTCTGTAAGCTGGGAAGCGGAGAACAGAAGCTGATGGAGAGGGCCTATGAAAAGCTGGCCCTCACCGCAAGAAGTTATCACCGTCTGCTTAAGGTGACCCGGACCATCGCGGATCTGGAGGATGCGGAAGAGATCCGGGAAGAACATATTCAGAGGGCACTGCTGTATCGCATGAGCGATCAACTGTAAACAGAGAGGAAGAAACATGTATATCAAAGACTGGGAAGAAGAGGGGAAATATTTTTACTATTTGCAGAAGGTGCTGGGATACGGAAAGGATTCCATCCGGGAGATCGTTACGTTTTTCGGTTCGGCGAAGGAAGCCTGCCGGAAAAGCTATGAAGAACTGGAACCCCATCTGAAGCATTTTGGGAATGAAAAACGGGGAAAGATCCGGGAAAAATGGAACAGGGATTATTTTGGAGAGGCGAAAATCGAGTACTACGGGCAGATCCTGGGAGCCATGGAATATGTACCCTGGCATCATCCGCTTTTTCCGGAGAAACTGCGTGGGATTCCCGATGCACCGGTGGCTTTGTTTTATAAAGGAAAGCTTCCGGATCCCAATAAGCCTGCCCTGGCCATCATTGGCTCCCGGGGCTGTTCTGCTTACGGTACCAACGCAGCCAGATGGTTTGCGGAAGAGATGGCAAGGCATGATGTGCAGGTGATCAGCGGGCTGGCCAGGGGGATCGATGGGATCGCGCAGAAATCCGCCATGGATGCGGGAGGAGAAAGCTTTGGAGTACTGGGCTGCGGAGCAGATGTGTGCTACCCCAAAGAGAATCGCCTGATCTATGATCACTGCATAAAAAAAGGAGGGATCATCTCCGAATATATTCCGGGGACCCAGCCGGAAGGAAGATTGTTTCCGCCCAGAAACCGGATCATTTCAGGGCTTGCAGATGCGGTACTGGTAGTGGAAGCAAAGGAACGTTCCGGGACACTGATCACCGTGGATATGGCCCTGGATCAGGGAAAAGATGTGTTCATGCTGCCGGGCAGGGTGACGGACCGGCTCAGCGCAGGCTGTAACCGGATGATCGCCCAGGGAGCGGAGATGGCATTGTCTCCGGAGGACCTTCTGGAGAAGTTATATGGTATAAGGAAGAAACAGGAAACAAAAGGAGAGGAAACCGGTTGGAAAGGGGAGACGGAAAACGGTGAAAACCGGGAAGAAGAGGCGCCGCAGATATTGGACGTGCTGGATCTGAATCCCAAATCGGCACAGCAGCTGTTTGAAGAATTAGCGGAGCTCAGATCCCTGGGAGGATATCCCGAGCCGGGATCGGTGATGGAACTCATCGGTCCTCTTATGCAGCTGTGCATGAACGGAACGGCCATGCAGCTTCCGGGAGGATTCTACCGGCTGGATGACCGGGAATTCGGAAA
>JAIKYN010000090.1 GCA_024683155.1 Lachnospiraceae bacterium
TTGGTCAAGAGGTTAAGACGCTGCCCTCTCACGGCAGAATCACCGGTTCGATTCCGATACGAGCTGCGACTGTTTTTTAAACAGCCCAACCCAGGATGCTGCTTCCGGAACTTTGATTCCGGGGGTGGCGTTTGTATTTTAAGGGATTTTTCACAGAAAGACTTGCATTTTTTCGGTAAAAGTGCTAAAGTTTCTATGTTAAGTTAAGATATGTAGTGTAAGAAGTGGACTTGCGAGTCCACTTCTTTTGTTGTGTGGGAAGGATCCTATGTCAAAAAGAGAAGATATTGAGAAGAAAACCGAAGCGTTCCTGACACCCATCACACAGGCTGCAGGCGTAGAGATCTACGATGTGGAATATGTGAAGGAAGGCAGTGAGATGTACCTGAGAGCTTACATTGATAAGCCGGGAGGGGTGAACATCAATGACTGCGAGACGGTGAGCCGGGCCATGAACGAAGTGCTGGACCGGGAAGATTACATTGACGATGCCTATACCTTTGAGGTAAGCAGTCCGGGACTGGGACGGGTTCTGAAAAAGGACCGCCATCTGGAGAAGAGCATCGGACAGGATGTGGAGATCAAGCTGTATAAGGCGAAGGATGGCGTAAAAGAGCTGGCCGGTGCCCTGAAGGCTTTTGATAGTAATACCATTACCATTGAGAACGAGACCGGAGAGGTCTCACTAAGCAGAGATGAAATTGCAGTAATCAGATTGGCTTTAGATTTCTAACAAGTTAACCCACAGGAGGAAAACGGAAAAATGAACAGTGAATTAATGGAAGCCCTTGATATTCTGGAGAAAGAGAAAGACATCAGCAGAGAGACTCTGTTTGATGCGATTGAAGTTTCTTTGATCACCGCTTGCAAGAATCACTTTGGCAAGGCGGACAATATCCAGGTGCAGATCGATCGCGACACATGCGAATTCCGCGTATTTGCTGAAAAAGAAGTAGTTAAGGATGCTGAGGACGTAGAGGATGATCTGCTGCAGATCACTCTGGCCGACGCTATGAATGTAAAGCCTGATGTAAAGGTAGGAGATACCCTTCAGGTAGATATCAAGTCCAAAGAGTTCGGACGTATTGCAACCACCAACGCCAAGAATGTGATCCTTCAGAAGATCCGCGAAGAAGAACGCAGCGTGATCTATAACGAGTATTTCGAAAAAGAGAAGGATGTTGTTACCGGTATCGTTCAGCGTTATGTTGGCAAGAACATCAGCATTAACCTGGGTAAGGCAGACGGTCTGTTAATGGAAAATGAGACGGTTAAGGGCGAAACCTTCCGTCCCACAGAGCGTATCAAGGTCTATATCCTGTCTGTTAACAATACCCCTAAGGGACCTCGTATCCTGGTAAGCCGTACCCATCCCGAACTGGTAAAGCGCCTGTTTGAGGAAGAGGTTACCGAGATCAAGGAAGGCGTAGTGGAGATCATGGCCATCGCCAGAGAAGCAGGAAGCCGTACCAAGATGGCAGTTCGCAGTATGTCTCCGGATGTGGATCCGGTAGGTGCCTGTGTCGGTCAGAACGGTTCCCGTGTCAATGCGGTAGTGGATGAGCTGCGCAATGAGAAGATCGATATCGTTGAGTGGGATGAGAACCCCGGAAATTATATCCAGAACGCTTTATCTCCCGCTAAGATCGTTGCGGTATTCGCAGATCCCGAAGAGAAGACGGCAAAGGTAGTTGTTCCCGATTATCAGCTTTCTCTTGCGATCGGTAAGGAAGGACAGAATGCACGTCTGGCAGCAAAGCTGACCAATTATAAGATCGATATCAAGAGCGAGACCCAGGCGAAGGATACTCCCGGCTTCCGTTACGAAGATTATGTGGATGAGTACGATGAGTACGATGAGGATGAAGAGGGTTACGAAGGTGACTACGAAGGATCCGAAGAAGATTATGAGACATCTGATGGGGAAACAACCTCTGAAGAATAAAGACCTGTAGAAGATTGCCACTCCTGCAGGATGGAGGAACAAGATGGCAAAGAAAATTCCTGTTAGGCAATGCATCGGATGCGGAGAAAAGAAATCCAAGAAGGAACTGATCCGCATCGTAAAGACACCGGAGGGTGCGTTTTGTGTGGATGCCACCGGCCGTAAGAACGGACGGGGTGCATACCTTTGCAATGACATTGAATGTCTGAAGAAGGCCCGCAAATCCCATGCTCTGGAGCGTTCTTTCGAGATGCAGATTCCCGGTGAAGTCTATGACAAACTGGAAGAGGAGCTAATTCATGGGGAAATTGAATAAAGTAGAATCCCTGATCGGGCTTGCACAGAAGGCAGGTAAGATCGCCAGTGGCGAGTTCTCCGCTGAGAAAGCCATACAGAGCTTTCGGGCGGAACTGGTCATTGTAGCGGAGAATGCTTCCGATAATACCAAGAAGCATTTTCGCGATATGTGCGACTTTCGGGAGATTCCGTTTATAACCTATGACGACAGAGAACGTTTAGCTCAGGCCATAGGAAAAGAAGTACGTGTTGTTCTTGCAGTGAATGATGCAGGATTTGCCAAGGCGATCCAAAAAGCACTACAGGATATGAATCAAGATAAATCGGAGGTAGGAAATGGCGAAACAGAAAATAGTTGATCTGGCAAAGGAACTGAATATAACCAGCGATGAGTTATTACAGTTCGCACAGGCAAACGGTGGAGAAGCAAAGACCACGCGTGGTTCTGTGGAAGGAGATTTGATCGATAAAGCAAAAGCTCATTTTGCAGGTAAGAGTGCAGCAAAAGCGGAAGCACCCAAGGAAGAAAAAACCGAAAAAGCCGAAAAGCCCAAGGCTTCTCCCAAGGCGGAAACAGCGAAAGCTCCTTCCGGGGAGGAACCCCCCAAGGCGAAGGCAGCTTCTGCGGATGAAGTACCTAAGAAGAAAAAGAAGATCTTCATTGTTACCGGCAATAATAAGCCCAACAACGGATATCGTCAGCAGGGTCAGGGCGGCGACAGAAGACCTGCACAGGGTCAGGGCAGTCAGAACCCGTACGGCAGACCGCTGGTTCGTCCCGGTCAGAGACCTTCTTCTCCTACCGGAGACCGTCAGCTGATCAAGCCCAGCTCCAATCCTCAGGATCGCGCTTCAAAATTCAATCGCAAGGTGGAAACCGCTCAGGAGGCTGCACCTAAGACAGAAGAAATCAAGACACAGAGCACGGCAGGAACTGTAACGGAACGTCCTCAGGGCGGTGCTGCTTCCGATCGTGGCTCTTTTGTAAGAAGAGATGACCGCCATACACAGGGTGGAGACAGAAGACCTGCACAGGGTCAGGGCAGACCTTATCAGGGCCAGGGTCAGGGAAACAGATCTTATAACGGTGGTTCTCAGGCAAGACCCGGTCAGAGCGGAACCGGAAGACCCAGTCAGGGCCAGGGCAGACCTTATCAGGGCCAGGGTCAGGGAAACAGACCTTACAACAGTGGTTCTCAGACAAGACCCGGTCAGGGCGGCTTTAACAAAGGACGCGGAGGCAGCTTTGCAGATGCCCCTGCAGCTCAGGGCGGTGACAAGCACAGTGATGAAAAGCGCCGTTCCTTCCAGGCAGATCGTGATCGTAAGTCGAAGAAGGATCTGATCTATGAAGAGGATGGACAGAGCAAGAAGCCCAAGGCAGGTCGTTTCATCCGTCCCGAGAAGAAGGTAGAGACTGTGGAAGAGCAGATCAAGGTGATCACTTTACCGGAGACTCTTACCATTAAGGAACTGGCTGAAAAAATGAAGATGCAGCCTTCCGCTATCATCAAGAAGCTGTTTTTACAGGGACAGATCGTTACCGTTAATTCGGATATCACATATGAAGAAGCAGAGAATATCGCCATTGAGTACGATATCATCTGTGAGAAGGAAGTGAAGGTGGATGTCATCGAGGAACTTCTGAAGGAAGAAGAAGAGGATGAATCCAAGATGGTGAAGCGTCCTCCGGTTGTCTGCGTTATGGGTCACGTTGACCATGGTAAGACATCCCTTCTGGATGCGATTCGTAAGACCAACGTTACGGATCGCGAGGCCGGTGGTATCACACAGGCCATCGGTGCGTATACCGTACGTGTGAAAGATCAGAAGATCACCTTCCTGGATACACCCGGACACGAAGCATTTACCGCTATGCGTATGCGTGGTGCCAATGCAACGGATATTGCGATTCTGGTAGTTGCAGCGGACGACGGCGTCATGCCTCAGACCGTGGAAGCGATCAATCATGCAAGAGCAGCCGAAACCGAGATCATTGTAGCGATCACAAAGATCGATAAGCCCAATGCCAACCCGGAGAAGGTTAAGAATGAACTGATGGAGCACAATCTGGTTCCCGTACAGTGGGGCGGATCCACCGAGTTTGTTCCCATTTCCTCCAAGACCGGCGAAGGAATCGATTCCCTTCTGGAGACCGTTCTGCTGACGGCAGACATTCTGGATCTGAAGGCAAATAAGAAGCGTGCGGCAAGAGGACTTGTCATCGAGGCAAAGCTGGATAAGGGACGTGGTCCCGTTGCTACCGTACTGGTACAGAAGGGTACCCTTCATGTAGGAGATTTTATTTCAGCAGGTGCTTGCTCCGGTAAGGTTCGTGCCATGCTGGATGAGAACGGAAAGAGACTGAAGGAAGCAGGTCCTTCTACTCCTGCCGAGATCCTGGGTCTTTCCGATGTGCCGGATGCGGGTGAAGTATTCCTTGCCCATGATACCGATAAGGAAGCAAAGAGCTACGCACAGACCTACATGGCTGAACATAAGGAGAAGATGCTTGCAGAGACCAAGCAGAGAATGAGTCTGGATGATCTGTTCAGTCAGATCAAGGCCGGTAACTTAAAGCAGCTGGATCTCATCGTAAAAGCAGATGTACAGGGTTCTGTAGAAGCTTTGAAGGCAAGCTTCGAGAAGCTTTCCAACGAAGAAGTGGTTGTAAAGTGCATCCATACCGGTGTTGGTACCATTAACGAGTCCGACATTTCTCTGGCTTCTGCATCCAATGCCATCGTCATCGGCTTTAATGTAAAGGCAGATGCACAGGCAAAGGCTCTGGCAGAGCATGAAAATATTGAAGTAAAGCTGTATAAGGTTATCTATCAGGCGATTGAAGATATCGAATATGCCATGAAGGGTATGCTTGCTCCTGTTTATGAGGAGAAGGTGATCGGTCATGCGGAAGTTCGTCAGATCTTCAAAGCATCTGCCATTGGTAACATTGCAGGTTCCTACGTCCTGGACGGTGTGTTCGAGCGTGGTTGTCAGGTTCGTATCACCAGAGAAGGCGAGCAGATCTTCGAAGGCGATCTGAAGAGTCTGAAGCGTTTCAAGGACGATGTGAAGGAAGTAAAGGCGGGCTTCGAGTGCGGTCTTGTATTCGATGGCTTTGACCAGATACAGGAGCTGGATACCATCGAGGCTTACAAGATGGTTGAGGTACCCAGAACATGAGAAAAAACAGTAACAGACTGACACGTATCAATGAAGAGGTTTTACGGGTCCTGGCGGAGAAGATCCGCGGAGAAGTGAAAGATCCCCGGATCTCCAGGATGACTTCCGTTACGGAAGTATCCGTTGCACCGGACCTTAAGACCTGTAAAGTATATATCAGTGTCCTCGGCGGAGATGAAGAACTGGAGAATACGCTGAAGGGCCTGAAAAGTGCAGAAGGATTTCTGCGCAGTGCACTTGCGAAGGAGATCAACCTTCGTATCACCCCCACACTTACCTTTGTGGGAGATCAGTCCATCGCATATGGTGTCAATATGTCGAAACTGATTGATGAGGTTATGGCGAACGATGAATCTGATAAATGAATGTAAAGGAGCAAAGACCATTGCGGTTTCCGGTCATGTACGTCCGGACGGTGATTGTGTCGGCTCCACCACAGCGATGTATCGGTACCTGAAAAAGGTATTTCCCGATGCAAGGGTGGATCTGTATCTGGAGAAGCCTGCGGCAATTTTTGATTGTCTGGCAGACGTAAAGGATGTGAAGGATGAAACCGATCCTTCCACCACCTATGATGAGAAATATGACCTGTTTGTAGCCCTGGACTGCTCCACCACGGATCGTCTGGGAAATGCGGCGCAGTTATTTGACAAGGCCGCAAAACGGGTGGTCATCGATCATCACATCAGTAACAACGGGATCGGGGATGTATGGGAGATCCGTCCGGATGCCAGTTCTACCTGTGAGATCCTCTTTGATCTTATGGAGGAGCAGTATTTTGACGAAGAACTTGCCAAATCCCTGTATATCGGTATCATCCATGACTGCGGGGTATTCCAGTATTCCAATACGGGAGCACATACTCTGGAAGCAGCGGCGAAGCTGATCGGCTATGGCTTTGATTTTGCGTCCCTCATTGATGAAACATTCTATGAGAAGACCTATCTGCAGAATCAGATCATGGGACGAGCCCTTCTGGAAAGCATTCTGTTTATGAACGGAAGATGCATCGTCAGCAGTGTGGATCGTAAGACCATGGAATTTTACGGCGCCAATCCCAAAGACCTGGACGGTATCGTTAATCAGCTGCGCCTGACCAAAGGCGTGGACGTGGCGATCTTTATGTATGAGACCGCTACCCAGGAATTCAAGGTGAGCATGCGCTCCTCGGATGCAGTGGATGTAGCAGCTATCGCTACCTTCTTCGGAGGCGGCGGACATAAGAAGGCTGCGGGCTGCACCATGAACGGAAGTTTCCACGATGTGGTGAACAACCTGTCCGGCCACATTGCAAAGCAACTTGGAATGGAATAAAGAATGCTGAATGGTTTGATCAACATAAAAAAAGAACAGGACTTTACCTCCAATGATGTGGTAGCAAAACTCAGGGGGATCGTCCGTCAGCGTAAAATAGGACACACCGGCACACTGGATCCCCAGGCGACCGGTGTTTTGCCTGTCTGCTTGGGAAATGCCACCAAGCTGTGTGATTTCATGACGGAAAAGGACAAGGAGTATGTGGCAACTCTGCGGCTGGGCCTGATATCCGATACGCAGGACATCTGGGGAGAGGTAAGTGAGCAGAAGGAAGTGAACGTTTCTCCGGAGCAGCTTCGGGATGCCCTGGAGCAGGTGAAACAAAAGGGAGAACAGGTTCCCCCTATGTATTCTGCCATTTCCATCGGAGGCAAACGACTTTACGAACTGGCAAGAGAGGGAAAGGTGGTAGAACGTCCTGCCCGTCCGGTGAGGATCGATGCCATAGAGATCCTCTCTTATGAAGCACCGGATGCAAAGATCCGGGTCTTGTGCGGGAAGGGGACTTATATCCGTACCATTTGCGCAGATGCCGGAGAAATCCTTGGCTGCGGAGCAGTGATGACTTCTCTTGTGCGCACCAAAGTAGGCATCTTTCCTCTGGAAGAAGCCTATACCTTATCCCAGGTGGAACAGATCCGGGATGAGGGAAGACTGGAGGAGATCCTGCTTCCTACCGACCGGATCTTGCAACAGTATCCGGCCCTTCATATAAGAGAAGTGGCCCGGCGTTATCTGTATAACGGAAATCCGCTGACCAAAGAGAGTTTTCGGGAAACGGTAACGGAGGAGGGCACCTGTTACCGGATCTATGACACGGAAGATCGTTTCTGTGCCCTGTATAAAGGAAAGGAAGGACGACTTTTCCCGGAGCAGATGTTCCTTCCGGAGAAGTAGAAATCCATGCAGATCATTTCAGGAACCACAACGTTTCAATTAAATAAACCATCTGCCGTCGCCATCGGAAAGTTTGACGGCATTCACAAAGGCCATATGGCGCTCCTTCAGGAGATCCTGCGCCAGAAACGGCAGGGGTTGCAGGCCGTGGTATTTACCTTCGATCCGCTGCCGGACATTTTCTTCGGCGGTCGTCCCTGTAAGCTGTTATCTACGGATCAGGAAAAACACAGACTGCTGGAGGAACTGGGAGTGGACGTTCTGGTAGAATATCCTCTCACCAAGGAGAGCGCTTCCGTTTCCCCGGAAAAGTTCGTAACGGAGATCCTGGTAAAGCAGATGAAGATGGCCTATATAGCGGCAGGGTACGATCTGTCCTTTGGCGATAAAGGAAAGGGAAATGCGGCGCTGCTTAAGAAGATGGCGCCGGCGTGCGGCTATGAGGTGTCTGTCATAGACAAGATCTGCCTGGGAGAGCGGGAAGTCAGCTCTACTTATGTAAGAGAAGCAGTGGCGGAAGGAAATATGGAACTGGCAACCTCCCTGCTGGGAAGAGAATATCTGATCCTCAGTACCGTACGTCACGGGCAAAGGCTGGGGCACGTCATCGGCATGCCTACCATGAATCTGATCCCGGAAGAAGAAAAACTCTTACCGCCTTATGGCGTCTATTTCTCGGAATCGCTGGTGAACGGCGCCTGGTATAAAGGAGTGACCAACATTGGTATGCGCCCCACGGTTTCCAGTGAACCTAAGGTGACGGTGGAAACCTTCCTCTTTGACTTTGATGCGGATATTTATGATGAAACGGTGGGAGTAAAGCTTCATCATTATTCCAGAGCGGAGATGCGCTTTGAAAATGTGGAGGCTCTTTCTGCCCGAATGCATGAGGATGCTCGGGAAGCAGCCGATTATTTTACTTGCCACTCCTAGCCTTTTTTCGTACAATGGATACTGACGGCAGTTGTGCTGTCACGAATACAGAATAAAAGGTGAATGTTCATGGATCTTTCCATTTTATTGTCATTAGCCGGCGGACTGGGATTATTCCTGTTCGGTATGCGGGTAATGAGCGACGCAATTGAGAAGGTAGCCGGTGCGAGACTTCGTAATATTCTCGAGAAACTGACTACCAATCGTTTTACCGGCATGCTGGTAGGTATTGTCTTTACCGGTGTGATCCAGTCTTCTTCGGCCTGTACCGTTATGGTGGTCAGCTTCGTAAACTCGGGGCTTATGACCATCTACCAGGCAGCAGGCGTTATCTTCGGTGCCAATATCGGTACCACCGTTACTTCACAGCTGGTATCTTTTAATTTTTCCCAGGTGGCTCCGGTCATCCTTCTGCTGGGTGTATTGATCACCATGTTCGGTAAGAAGGGTACCTTGCCCAAGGTGGCAGAGATCATCGTAGGTTTCGGTGTTCTGTTCCTGGGTCTTAACGGCATGTCTTCCGCCATGGCGGGAATGAAAGATGTTCCCCAGGTGGTGGATCTGCTTGCCAGTCTGCGCAGTCCGTTTCTGGCCGTACTGCTTGGTACCGCCCTTACGGCCATCATCCAGAGTTCTTCCGTTACCGTCAGCATCATCCTGCTCATGGCGAACCAGGGACTGCTGGAACTGCCGATCTGTCTGTTCATTATCTTAGGATGTAACATCGGTGCCTGCACCCCTGCACTCCTTGCTTCCATTCCCGGTAAAAAGGATGCCAAACGTGCGGCTCTCATCCATTTGCTCTTTAACGTGATCGGTACCGTGATCATGTATGTGGTATTCCGTATTGCGACGGACCAGGTGGTAGATATCATCCAGTCCTTCTCCTCCGACAACGGACGTTTTATCGCGAATGCCCATACCACCATCAAGATCGTCCAGGTTATCATGCTCCTTCCGTTCTCCAAACAGATCGTGGATATCACCTATCTGCTGGTGCCCGGAACCGACGAGAAGGTTGGCTATCGGGACAACTTCCAGCTGCAGTATATTGGCTCCAAGGTGGTGCTGAATCCTGCCACAGCCGTTGTGGAAGTTATGAAGGAGATCGACCGTATGGCATCCCTTGCCAGTGAGAACCTGAACCGTGCCATGAACGCACTGATCACACTGGATCAGGAGGATATTGATGAAGTCTATCAGGTAGAGAAGAACATTAATTTCCTGAACCATGCCATTACCAATTATCTGGTGAAGATCAACCAGACTACACTGCCTATTGAAGATATGCGAAGCATCGGTGCTTTGTTCCATGTGGTAAACGATATCGAACGGATCGGTGACCATGCGGAGAACGTAGCGGATGCGGCGACCCAGAGAAAAGCGGACGATGTATCCTTCAGTAAGGATGCGCTCAAGGAACTGGGCGAGATGATGGATATGGTCAATGAGATCATCCGTCTTTCCATTGAAGCCTTCAATACCGGAAGTGATGCACACTTTGATGAGATCAACCAGTTGGAGGATCATATTGATGAGAAGGAGCGGGAGATCCAGAGAAACCATGTGGACCGTCTCTCCAGGGCAGAGTGTTCTCCGGAAGCCGGCATGATCTTCTCCGACATCGTATCCGGACTGGAACGTGTAGGCGATCACGCCAACAATATTGCCTATGCGCTGAAAGCCGCCAATGATGCGGAAGACGCCAGATCCTGACAGAAAGAGAATTCCTGTCCCATCCAACGAAGATGCTCCCATAAAGCAGATCATAAGCCGGATTTCTTAATTTTTCAGGAATCCGGCTTTTTCATATGTAACAATATTGTAATATTTTAATAAAGATGTAATAATATAAACATGAACAAACAAAACTCCCTGAACAAATTAATAAAGAAATCGCGTTATGCCGTCTGTCTGGTAACAGCAGCGGCACTTTTATGGACCGGTATTCCCGCACAGGCAGACAATTCTCTGTCCAATGCCATGAATTCCGCAGGGATCGGTTCGCTTATGGACGTACTGACCAGCGAAGATACCTTTGAAGATGTGGTTTCTTCTGCGGAAGATATTACCTGGGGATATTCCAACCTGGGAATCTGTAATGTACAGGAAAACAATCTGAATATCCGTGCCGGAGCCGATACTTCTGCATCTTTGGTAGGAAAACTTCCGAAGAATGCAGCCTGTGAGATTTTGGAGGATCTGGGGGAATGGTGTCATATTTCTTCCGGAGACGTGGACGGATATGTTAAAAGTGAGTATCTGCTCACCGGACTGGGGGCCCGTCAGATCGCCAGCTCCCTGGTTCAGACAAGAGCGGTGGTTACCTGTGATGCATTGAAGATCCGCGAAGAGCCCAACACCGATTGCCCCGTGGTTACTACCGTACCCAACGGTGAGGAACTGGAGTATGTGGAGACGACCGATGACGGTTGGATAGCGGTAATGCTGGATGATGAGCAGGTATATGTATCCGGAGATTATGTGGAGATCCAGGAGAAACTGGATACCGCCATTACCATGAAGGAACTGCTTTACGGCCAGGGTATTTCCGACCTGCGTGTGGATCTGTGCCAGTATGCAAAGCAGTTTTTGGGGAATCCTTATGTATGGGGCGGAACGTCTCTGACCAAGGGTGCCGATTGCTCCGGTTTTGTTTTAAGTGTATTCAAGCATTTTGGATATAATCTGCCCCATTATTCGGGAAGTCAGGCAAATGCCGGTACTAAGATCTCTGCTTCTTCCGCACAGCCCGGAGATCTGTTCTTCTACGGTAAGAGCGGAAAGATCAACCACGTAGCGATCTACATCGGAGGCGGTCAGGTCATTCATGCCAGCAGCCCCAAGACCGGTATCCGTATCAGCAGTGCTTACTATCGAAGCCCGCTGAAAGTGGTGCGGATCCTTCCTTAACAATTGAAAAAACAGGAAATCCTTATGAAAAGGTCTGTCCGGTCAGCGGACAGACCTTTTTCAGCCATTTAATGGAAACTGTCGGTATATATAAAGTTTGTATATGTTGACAGGTTTTCGGGGATAATATATAACTAAAGTATGTGAATTATGAACAATTATTCAGGAATTTTGCAGAAGAGAAAGTCGGGGATCGGAAGATGAAACAAAAGATCATGGAGGCAGTGATCGATCTGTTTAATGAGAAGGGCTGCCATTTTACACTGGACGATATCGAGAAGAAACTGCGTATTTCCAGAAAGACGGTATATAAATATTTCCTCAGCAAAAACGATATTTTAAAGGCGATCATCGATGATTCCCATGAAGGCATCCATTTGCGGCAACAGGAAATCTACCGGGATACCTCCATGGATGTAAAAGAAAAGCTGTATGCGGCACTGACCATTGAAGCCCGTCATGAAGACCGGATCAATTTAAACCGGGTTTATGAGATGGAACAGGATGCGCCGGAAGTGTTTGTCTATTTCATGAATGCTTATGAAGATAACTGGGGGATCGTGGAAGCTCTGCTCCGGCAAGGTATGGAGGAAGGTGTCCTAAGACCCATGAATGTGGAACTGATCCGCAGAATGCTGGCGGATGGCATGGAGACCTGTTATCACGGAGATTTTCTGGAACGGAATCATCTGCAATATAAAGAAGCTTTGCACCAGGTGGTAGACCTTATCCTGGAAGGTGTGATAAAGAGGGCCTGAGAAGGTTTTCGCCTGATAAACTACCCTGAAACGGTAACAACGAAAGGAAATGCCATGGATCGAACCAAAGTCACACAGCATATTACATTGCAAACCCAATGCGGGCCGATAGAAGGCCTGACGGATGGAACACTTTCCTATTTTACGGGAATTCCTTATGCCTCCACCCGTCGGATGGAGAAACCGGTAATGACTACTTCCTGGGAAGGCACGCTGGATGCTACCCGGGTGGGAGCGGATGCGCTGCAGTTAATGACTTTTCGCGAGGAAGAAGCGGAGGAATTTTATAAGAAGGAGTTCCGCAGTTACGGGAAAGAAGTGCGTTTTACCGAGGATTATGTGACGTTGGATATTGTAAAACCGCAGCAGGGTGAAAAACTGCCGGTGCTGGTATTTATTCATGGCGGCGGATATGAGACGGGAACAGTGGAAGAATTACCCTACGGTTGCTGTGAAGTTTATGCAAAACGAGGGATCATCTATGTGTCTGTGGGATATCGCCTCAATGTATTCTCCTTATATAACAGCGAGAACTTCGGACTGTTTGATCAGGTATGTGCCATTCACTGGATCTATGAGAACATTCAGGCTTTTGGCGGTGATCCGGAGAGGATCACACTGATGGGTCAGTCAGCCGGTGCCATGAGCGTCAGCTGTCTGTGTATGTATCCGGATCTGGCCCCTTACGTGAAGGGCGCCATCATGATGAGCGGCGGCGGTGCAATTCCTCACATTGCCAGACCTTATACCAAAGAGGAAGCGGCCTTCTTCTGGGATAAGATCAAAGAGGACTGCGGCATTTCTACGGAAGAGGAAGTAAAGACCATCGATGCCAGGGTTCTGTGGGAAAACTGGTATCGGGAATCCAGAGGGGAGCTGGGCAAACTGAATGTAAAACAGGCGGGGATCGACGGTACCATCGTTGCGAAGGAACCCTCGAAGATGCTGGAAGAAGGAAGAGTACTGGATATTCCTTATATGATCGGTATCTGTTCCCAGGATTTTATGCCCCTGGTTTTGTATTATATGTTGCGTAAATGGAGCAAAACATTGTATCGTAAAGGACGGAAGCCGGTTTACGGATATTTCTTTGACCGGAAGCTGCCGGGCGATCAGTATACGGCCTGGCATGCAGCAGATCTCTGGTATATGTTCGGACATATGGAGGAATGCTGGAGACCCTTTGAAGATACGGACTATGCCCTGGCAGAAGAAATGCAGGATGCGGTAGCCTCCTTTGTAAAGAACGGTACGCCGGGAGATCCTGCCTGGTATCCCATGACGGACCGCAGACACGGCATGCGTCTTTATGACGGGATGAGTAAGGGAATGGCAAAAGCAGGTTTCTGTTTCCGGAAACTGGCACATACCATGTTTAAAGAGCCCGGTCCCATGTAAAAAGTGGTTTACACAGTACTTTGTTTGTGCTATAGTAACAAAGTATCTGTGATTTTAGCCTTTTGTTCAGGTTAGGGATACTCCGACCCTTCCCTTAATATTAGGCGATATAAGAGAAAAGGAGACAATATGATCACAAAAGAAAAGAAAGCAGAACTGATTGAAAAGTACGGAAGAAAGCCTGGCGATACAGGTTCACCCGAAGTACAGGTAGCTATTTTAACCGAGAGAATCCGCGAGGTTACCGAGCACCTTAAGGTTAACCAGAAGGATCACCACTCCAGACGTGGTCTTTACATGATGATCGGTCAGAGAAGAGCGATGCTTGACTATCTTGCAAAGAACGATATCGAGCGTTACCGTAAGCTGATCGAAGATTTAGGTATCAGAAAGTAATCAGAGCTTAGAAGGCAGTCCAAAGACTCCGGGCCAACGTCCGGTGGTCTTTTGGTCTGCTTTTTGTAGTTTATTCGGAGTAATCATTCAAAAGATAGAAGAGTACCTCCGAGACCACAGACAGGTACCCCGGATTTCGGGATTTCTGTCTGTAGTTTCGGCATCTTCTATCTTTTATCACAAAAGAAAAGGAGAATTATAATGGCAAAGACTTATTCCATGGAACTTGCAGGCCGTACCTTAAGCATCGACATCGATCGCGTAGGTAAGCAGGCAAACGGATGTGCATTTATGCACTACGGTGATACCACTGTACTTTGTACAGCAACCGCTTCTGAGAAGCCCCGTGATGGTATCGATTTCTTCCCTTTAAGTGTTGAGTATGAGGAGAAGATGTACGCAGTGGGCAAGATGCCCGGCGGTTTCAATAAGAGAGAGGGTAAGGCATCCGAGAATGCGATTCTTACCAGCCGTGTGATCGACCGTCCCATGCGTCCCTTATTCCCTAAGGATTATCGTAACGATGTTACCCTGAACTGCATGGTTATGAGTGTTGATCCCGCAACCCGCCCGGAACTGGTGGCTATGCTGGGTGCTTCCATTGCAACCTGCATTTCCGATATTCCCTTCGATGGCCCTTGTGCCATGACACAGGTTGGCATGATCGATGGTGAGTTCATCATCAATCCTTCCCAGGAACAGTGGGCAAAGGGTGACCTGAAGCTGACCGTAGCTTCTACCGCTCAGAAGGTGATCATGATCGAAGCCGGTGCAAATGAGATCCCCGAAGCAAAGATGATCGAGGCGATCTATAAGGCACACGATGTAAACCAGACCATTATCGCATTTATCAACCAGATCGTATCCGAGGTTGGTAAGCCCAAGCATACTTATGAAAGCTGTGCGATCCCTGCAGAGATGTTCGAAGAGATGAAGAAGATCGTTACTCCCGAAGAGATGGAGAACGCTGTCTTCACCGATGAGAAGCAGGTTCGTGAAGCAAACATCAGCGCTGTTACCGAGAAACTGGCAGAAGCATTTGCCGAGAATGAAGAATACATGGCAATCCTTCCCGATGCTGTATATCAGTATGAGAAGAAGACCGTTCGTAAGATGATCCTGAAGGATCACAAGAGACCGGATGGTCGTGCCATCGACCAGATCCGTCCGCTGGCTGCTGAAGTAGACCTGATCCCCAGAGTACATGGTTCCGCTATGTTTACCCGTGGTCAGACACAGATCTGCAACGTTGTTACCCTGGCACCTTTATCCGAGATGCAGAAGGTAGACGGCTTAGATGACAATGTAACCAGCAAGCGTTATATCCATCAGTATAATTTCCCTGCATATTCTGTAGGTGAGACCAAGGTTAGCCGT
>JAIKYN010000269.1 GCA_024683155.1 Lachnospiraceae bacterium
CCGCCTAATTTGAATTCCAGCGCCAGGGCGATGCCCTGTGCCAGCTCCAGGCGGATGGAATCGTTCTTACGAAGCCACATGATAAAGCTCTTGAGAGCGGTATAGACCAGGATACAGATGCCGAAGAATTCCAACAGCAACGTAGAGAATTCGACTACATAACGAAGGATACTTTCGGCGGCTTGATAGATCATTTCCATGGTAAGACCTCCTGTTGGTACTGCCTATATAAGTAGGATACCACAAGTCAAAGGGTTTTACATGGTTGTTTCCATGGTTGCTGCATTTTTTCTCAGTTCTTTGGTGTAGGTGATATACCGGATCCAGGCGGTTCCGCCACTGAGTACCCATACAACGCCGCAGGAGAGCCAGATGCCGGTTTCTCCGAAGCCCATATAAGAGGTCATAAGAAGGGGGATGGTAAATCGGCCCACTACTTCGATGATGCCGTTAAACAAAGCAAAGAACGCATCTCCCAGACCGTTTAATACGCCTCTTACCACGTTGATCATGCCAAGGGCCAGATAGAATAAGCTGGTGATCCGAAGACCCATGGCACCCATCTCGATGACAGGTGCTTCGGTTACAAAGAGGCTGACCAGGGCGGTTGCGCCCAGCTGCATTCCCAGCATTAAGATGCCGGTTAAGATCAGCATGATGAGGGCGCCTTTCCGATAGCCCTTTACCACGCGGTCATAGCGCTTGGCACCGTAGTTTTGTCCGGTGAAGGTAGACATGGAGAGGCTTAAGGTTCCGTAAGGCTGATGGATCAGCTGCTCGATTCGGTTGGTTGCTGTAAATGCGGCAACGGCTATTGTTCCGTAGGCATTGACGATCTTCTGGACGGCCATGGAGGAGATGGCGATGAGGGCGAACTGTAAGGATAAGGGAACGCCCAGTCGAACCACCTTATAGCACATATCCCAGGAAATATCGAAATCTTCCCGGGTAAACTGAAAATAGGGATTGGTCTTTACGGCAAAGATGATACAGCCGATGGCGGACAAAAACTGGGAGATGACGGTGGCAAGGGCCGCTCCGTTGATCCCCATATGGAAGATGACCACCAGGATGGTATCCAGAATGATATTGATGATGGTGGATGCAATAAGGAAATACAAGGGAGTCTTGGAATCTCCCAGTGCGCGCATCATGGAGGATATAAAGTTATAGAGAGATACAAACACCAGTCCCACACAGATGATCCGGGTATAGGAAATGGACGCTTCCAAAAGATCCGGAGGCGTACTCAGGATGCGGAGCAGGGTGGGAGTAATGGCAAATGCCACGATGGAAAAGAAGAAGGGTACGATGAGCATGATCAGTGCGGTATTGATGATGCACTTTTTTACATTGCTTTCTTCGTGGGCTCCGTAATACTGGGAGACTACGATACCGCCGCCGCTTCCCACGCCGTTACATAAGGCAAAGAACAGGAAGGGGATGGAGGCGGTGGCACCGACGGCCGCAAAGGCTTCTGCCCCTACGAAACGGCCGACGATGACAGAGTCTGCCAGGTTATAGACTTGCTGAAAGATATTGCCGATCATGGCAGGAAGCGCAAAGAGCAGTAAATGCTTTGTAGGACTTCCCTTTGTCATATCCGTGATGTTCGTTTTCATGTGTGCTCCTGTGATGGGAAGGCTTAATTCCTTCTATGGGTATACTAGCATTATAGACCGATACTGTATCCCGACGCTTTTCATATTCCGTAGGGAAAGTATTCATTTTCTGACATTTTTCCCTTTTGCGAAAACTTTGGATTTTAACCTGTGTTTCATGGATTTATGAAGGATATTCGCATATAATGATGTTTGTGTGATGTATTTTGTTCAAGGAAGGGTCGCCATGAATTTTTTTGAATTGCTTTCGCAATATGATTCTCTCATTGATATCGTATCCTGTCTGTTCACGGTGCTGGCACTGGTTTTCACCCTGTATCTGTGGCTACTGGATCATCTAAGTGATGATGAATCCAAATTTATCGAGGGGAAGGCCGGGTATCTGGCAACATTAAATGCCAGTGTTAAGGCAATCAAGCACAATCAGGACATTGATCTGTTATTAAGCCGCGTGGAAGAGGTCAATCATCTGCTGGAGCTGATCCTGAACTATCGGTTCTGGGCGCGCAGCAAACGCAAGGATGAGTATAACAAGATCAACGTGTTCTATATGGATACCAAGTACCTGATCAGTACCATTCGGCGTTATAAGGAAGATAACGGAACCGGCGAGGAAGTCCGTTCTCTGGTAAATATCGTTACCCTTCCTCCGGAAGAGCTTCAAGATATCCAGACGGATTACTGTAAGGGATTATCGTACATCATTGATTTTCTTGAGAATTGGAATTAGGAGGAGAAGCGATGTCATCTACGACTGTTTTTTGGATCATCTTCCTGTTGATTGTGGTGCTGGTGTTCGGCACCCACTATATTCGTACCATGGCCTTTAACCGGCATGAAGCCATTACCTTCGAATGTTCGGCGGTTGCCTTTTTGCTGGGGATATTGCTGATCTGGGAGTTCGGCTTTACCTGGTTTCGTCTTTTGTTATGCATTCTGATGCTGCTGCTATTTACGGCCAATGCGTTTATGCAGTGGCATTTCTACATGGTGTTGCAGGACATCATTGAACATGCTTTTGCGGAGCGGAAAGAGTATCTTCGAAACCACGGCGGAGAGGATATGGCGACGGACGTGCTGCAGACCATGGCTTCGGTTGCCATCATGCCTTCGTTTTCCCGTTTTATCGAGGAGTCCAAGTTCTTCAATAACCCGGGCAGTTTTATCGGCCTGATCAAGTCCATCATGCGCAGACAGCGTTTCCAGAAGAAGAAATATCAGATGCGGGAAGCGTTCGCAGAGAATGTGAATCTCATCGGTCCCTGCAAGCCGGAGATCGATTCCATGATGCTGGATGAGGAACATCTGATCCCGGGAGCGATCCATGCCAACGACCTGGCTCTGGATTATCCGGATGAAAAGAAGGGCCTGTTTTCTTATGATATCTTAGGTTTTGGTGCCTTGATCGGCATGGGGTGTTATCTCATGTATCTGTACACAGAATCTTCGGAGGTCTCTTCCTTCGGGGGTGGCCGTATGGTGCCGCTCATTTTCATGTGCCTTGGTGCCTTCATCTATACGCTGATCTGCCATCTGCTGCGTCACTACGGCTTTGCACGGTATGAGAACATCGGGTATGAGTTCTCGGTGACGGCGTTCATGATCGCTTCCTTCCGCATCTTCGTAAGACTGGTGCAGGGGCAGCCGGTTCCGGCCTATCAGTGGGGAATCTTGTGCCTTATGCTGGTGCTGTTTCTGGTATTATCCATCCGCAACCGGAAGCTGGATAAGAACCTTCACAAGATGATCAACGAGAAGTATGACCGGATTTTATATAAACTGCCGGTGGATACGGAGACGGCGCGGATCAAACGCAGGATCCTCACCAATCTTAAGTTGATCAGTGAGTGGACCATTGTGCCTTATCCGGAGAATCCGCGTTGGGAGAGGGTGTTCGATGGCCTGGCATTTACAGGGAAACTGAAGGCTTTTGAAGCCATCAATAAAGAGAAGACGGATATGCCGGATGTGACGGAGAATCTCATTGACTGCATCACGCCGGAATTTAGCGAACAGGTGCGGGAAGAGGATTTCAAATACCCGCAGGAACAGCTAAAGAAGATCAAGCACGTAGACAATATCATCAGCTTTGGCGGCTTTATCCTGTTGTTTGTGCTGATGGCAGTAGGAATGATCTAGATGAAAAATGTATGGATAAAACGCATCTGCTCGGTGCTGTGTCTGTTGGTGATCACCGGTGTTTTGTGCGTTTTAGGAGTTGTAATGGGTTATAAGGAGTCTCTGAAGGATTTTTTTGAACATAGTAAGGGAGTGATCGCACTGGAAGACCTGGAGAAAGGGTTTATTCCCCAGGGGATCGGCTACGATGCGACGGGGGATACGGTGTTTATTACCGGCTATATGGATAACGGCAGGAAATCCCCGATCTATGCTTATGACAGGAGCAGCGGGAAACTTAAAAACAAGATTCTCATGCTGACGGAAGAAGGAGATAACTTCCGGGGCCACGCCGGGGGATTGTCGGTGTATGGCGACCGGGTATATATCGCGGGAAGTACGGATGCCTGTATGTTTGCATTTTCCATAGAGGAGATCCTTGGGGCGCCCTATGAGGGAACTGTCAGGGCTGCGGACCGGACATCTCTGAAACGGAAGGATGATTTTATGCGGGTTTCCTTTACTTCGGTGGATGAGAACTACCTCTATGCCGGAGAGTTCCACAAGGGTCTGTTGTTCTATACCCATGCATCCCATAAGGCGACTGCAGAGGGTGTGACGCAGAAAGCCTACGTTATGGGGTATACGCTGGATGATCAGGGAGAAGCGATCCCCGGGTGCGTTTATTCCATTCCCGATAATGTGCAGGGCGCCTGCTTCCATGACGGTTATATCTATCTCTCGCAGTCGGCC
>JAIKYN010000133.1 GCA_024683155.1 Lachnospiraceae bacterium
GCATCGGGAATACCTGCTGTATTCTTTCCGCCTGCCTGTGCCATATTGGGGCGACCGCCGCCGCCACCGCCGACTTTCGCTGCAATACCTTTGATCAGGTTGCCGGCATGAGCGCCCAGCTTCATGGCTCCGTCAGTTGCCATGGATACCAGATTGACTTTACCGTTTTCATCGGATGCAAGAACGATAACGCCTTCACCCAGCTTATTCTTTAACTGATCTCCCAGGTCACGCAGTCCGTTCATATCCACACCGTTTACACTGACTGCCAGGAGCTTTACGCCCTTCACTTCCTGTACCTGATCCATTACATCTCCAAGAGAGCTCTGTGCTGCTTTGGCTTTCAGGGATTCCACTTCGGAAGAAAGGCTCTTTACTTCTGCCATAAGGCTGGTAAGCCGCTCCACCAGATTGGCAGGCTGTGCTTTAACAACCGCAGCGGCTGCATTCAGTTCTTCTTCCAGTTTCTGATAATATTCGTTGACGTGGCTGCCGGTAATGGCTTCGATACGTCTTACACCGGCTGCAACACCGGATTCGGACAGGATCTTGAAGTTTGCGATCTCACCGGTATGTTTTACATGGGTACCACCACATAATTCCTTGGAGAAATCGCCCATGGATACCACGCGTACTCTCTCCCCGTACTTTTCTCCAAAGAGAGCCATTGCTCCGCTCTTCTTTGCTTCTTCGATGCCCATGACATCGGTGGTTACCGCAAGGTCTTCGGAAATCTTGGCATTTACGATCGCTTCTACTTTTGCGATCTCTTCCCTGGTCATTGCCTGCCCGTGGCTGAAGTCAAAACGGGTACGATTGCCATCCTGGAAGGAACCCTGCTGTTCCACATGATCTCCCAGAACCTGCTGAAGCGCTGCCTGGAGCAAGTGGGTTGCAGAGTGATTCTTACAGGTATTGTTACGATTCAGTACATCTACCTTAAGAGATACCATTGCGTCCTTCTTAAAGGAGCCGGATACCACTTTCCCCACGTGACCAACCCGGCCGCCGGGAAGCTTCATGGTATCGGATACTTCAAATACTGCATCCCCTGCAGTGATGGTGCCGTAATCACCGGTCTGACCACCCATAGTTGCATAGAAAGGCGTAACATCGGTTACGATGGTGCCTTCTTCTCCGGCATTCAGGGCATCTTTCAGGCTTTCTTCATCGGCGAGGGCAAGGATCTTGCCATCTGCCTGTAATTTTTCATATCCAACAAATGTGGAAACAGCGCTTTCGGGAAGGCTGTCGAACAGTGCTGCACTGCCTACGGAAAGCTTTGCAGAGAAGTTCTGGTTATCTCTTGCCTTCTGCTTCTGCTCTTCCATTGCTTTCGCAAAACCGTCTTCATCCACGGTGAGCTTTTCTTCTTCCGCCAGTTCCACGGTGAGCTCCAGAGGGAAGCCGAAGGTATCATACAGATAAAATGCCTCTTTACCGTCAATGGAAGAAACCTTCTGTGCCTTCTTCTGTTCCAGGATCTTCTGGAATTCCTTCATACCGTTTTCCAGCGTGGATTCAAAACGAACGATTTCCTTTTCCAGCTCGGAAATGATAAAGCTGCGGTTCTTAACCAGTAAAGGATAGCTTTCGTTGTAAATGTCATCAATATACTTGCCTGCAATGGTCAGCAGCTGCTGCTTCTGAAGGTTCAGCATACGGCCGTGACGTACGGCGCGACGGATCAGACGTCTTAATACGTAACCTGCTCCCGCATTGGAAGGAAGCAGCTTTGCTTCATCGCCGATGAGCATCACGGAAGTACGCAAATGATCGGCCAGGATACGCATGGAACGAGTCATCTTCTCATCAGCGTTGTACTTCTGTCCGCTGACGGATTCAATATATGCAATGATGGGTGCAAACAGGTCGGTCTGGTATACATCCTTGGTTCCGTTAAGGAAAGCCAGGATTCGCTCCAGTCCCCATCCGGTATCCACATTCTTCTGCTTCAGAGGCGTGAGATGACCGTCCTTATGCTTCTCATATTGCATAAATACGTCATTACCAAGCTCAGTATATTTACCGCAGCTGCAACCGGGACCACAATCGGGGCCGCAATCCGGAACATCCGCGATATAGAACATCTCGGAGTCGGGACCACAGGGACCGTATTCCAATCCCCACCAGTTGTCTTCTGCAGGAAGATAATAGATATTTTCCTTCTTAAAACCGGAAGCGATACGATACTGTGCACCTTCTTCATCTCTGGGGGCATTCTCGTCTCCTGCAAATACGGTTGCTGCCAGATGATCCCGGTCAAAGCCAAGGACCTGTGTCAGCAGCTCATAGCTCCATTTGCAGCGGTCTTCCTTAAAGTAATCTCCAAGGCTCCAGCTGCCCATCATTTCAAAGAATGTTACATGGCTCTTGTCGCCTACGGAGTCGATATCATTGGTACGAACACAGCCCTGCACGTTGCAGAGTCTGGTGCCCATAGGGTGCTTCTGTCCCAGCAGATAAGGCATTAAGGGCTGCATACCTGCCACATTGAACATAACGCCGGTGGAACCGTCGGATACCAGAGAAACAGCGCCCACATCCACATGACCGCGCTCCTTATAGAATTTCTTCCAGGCATTTCTTAACTCATTTGAAGTAAACTGTTTCATATTAAATCTCTCAACCTCTTCTACAAAAATCAGAACTCAAACTTATCTGCAAAGAATGCATCCAGCTCATCAATGGCTACACGCACCTGCTCCATGGAATCACGGAAACGGACGGTAACCTTGTGATCTTCTTCGGAGTCAAAGTCATAGGTGATGCAGAACGGAGTTCCGATCTCATCCAGACGACGATACCGCTTACCGATGGCTCCTCTGTCATCAAATTCGCAGTTGTATTTCTTTGAAAGCTGTGCAAATACCTTCTCAGCACCTTCGTTCAGTTTCTTGGAAAGAGGCAGGACACCGATCTTAACCGGTGCCAGTGCGGGATGGAAACGAAGAACGGTACGCATATCGCCTTCTCCCAGATCCTCTTCATCATAAGCAGCACACAGGAATGCAAGAACCACACGGTCTGCACCCAGTGAAGGCTCGATGACATAAGGCACATATTTCTCCTTGGACTCATCATCAAAATAGCTCATATCCTGCTTGGATACGTTCTGATGCTGGGTCAGGTCGTAGTCGGTACGATCGGCAATACCCCACAGCTCGCCCCAGCCAAAGGGGAACAGGAACTCGATATCGGTAGTACCCTTGGAATAAAATGCCAGTTCTTCGGGATCATGATCGCGAAGCTTCAGCTCCTCTTCTTTAAGGCCTAAGCTCAGCAGCCAGTCAAAGCAGAACTTTCTCCAGTACTGAAACCACTCCAGATCGGTGCCGGGCTTGCAGAAGAACTCCAGCTCCATCTGCTCGAACTCACGGGTACGGAAGGTGAAGTTACCGGGTGTGATCTCGTTACGGAAACTCTTACCGATCTGACCGATGCCGAAAGGAACCTTCTTACGTGAAGTACGCTGTACATTCTTAAAATTAACAAAGATACCCTGTGCAGTCTCGGGACGAAGATATACCACGTTCTTGGCATCCTCGGTTACGCCCTGGAAGGTCTTAAACATCAGGTTGAACTGACGGATATCCGTAAAGTTATGCTTTCCGCAGGTAGGGCAGGGAATGCTGTTCTCCTTGATGAAGTTCATCATCTGCTCGTTGGTCCAGCCGTCTACGCTGCTTTCCAGTGTGATGCCCTTCTCTTCTGCGTAATCTTCAATGATCTTATCTGCACGGAAACGCTCATGGCATTCCTTACAATCCATAAGAGGATCGGAAAAGCCTCCGATATGACCGGAAGCAACCCAGGTCTGGGGATTCATTAAGATGGCACAGTCCACACCTACGTTGTAAGGATTCTCCTGTACAAACTTCTGCCACCAGGCTCTCTTTACGTTGTTCTTCAGCTCTACGCCCAGGTTACCGTAATCCCAGGTATTAGCCAGACCGCCGTAGATCTCACTGCCAGGGTAAACAAAGCCTCTTGCCTTGGCAAGCGCAACGATTTTTTCCATTGTCTTTTCCATAAACATCCTCTTTTCTGATTGAACTTGTTCGTATTCTATCTATAAAAGCCAATTACTTCAGCAAAATATAGCAATATGCATCCTCGGGAACCGTATCCGCTTCTTTACGGGAAGAAGATGAAAGGATCACGCCTTCACTGACATAGGCCAGATTGGAAGGTGTTATAAAATGAACGCTCTCCGAGGTAATGATGATGTGCTTGTCGCCCTGGGCAAGGATCTCATCTCTGGTGATATATTGGGTGTTATCCTTCAGATCGATGAGGGACAGATCCAGATCATATCCGGCATTCACCGCATCCTCCACCGTTCCGAAAAATAAGGTTTCACTGTTAAACGCGCTGTAGGAGGTGGCATCCTTGTACTTCATAACGAGTCGTACATCGCTTCCTTCCAGTGCCACACTTTCCACCGATACTGCGTCTCCGCCGTGGCTATCGTTGAACTCCTTCGCTTCCTTTCCGGCCATCTCTTCCATCTCGCTCACATCATAATAAGACTCCTGAAAGCTGTCGATGATGGTATGGGTAATGGATCCGGATTGATCGATCTGAATGGTAGTGCTGGTGATCTGCGTCTCTCCGCAGGCTGACAAAAGCAGTGCGGAAAGGAGCACCGGCAGTAATATCCGTGCTTTTTTCATAATATCTCCCATGCTGCGTCAAATTACTCTCGCATCAAATCATTATATTTTAAATAAATTTCCTTTTCAACTGCGAATTGCCTTTAAAATATCAAGACTTTTGAATTTACGATCCCACAGCATCTCGGTATGACGCTTTGCCATCTCCTCCAGTTCCGCCAGAACCTCTTTGGTTACCCCGAAGGTATAAAGCTTTTCCACCGGTGTTTTTACAATAAAATCCACCGCATATCTGGCAGAATCGGAATAATTCTTATTCTGCGGCACACCCGGGAACTCTCCGTCGATCACCATGGAACGCATTTCAAATACACATTTGATCAGACGGTTATCCAGCTTATCATTTTCCAGTGCACGCATGGACAGGTAAAGGAGGCCCAGCAGATCTCCGCTCTCTAAGTTTTCGCGGGAGTAATAATCCGCCACTTCCAGGAAATAAGAGGCATAACAGGTCTTTTCCAGATCATTTCGAAGGCCTTCAAAATAATTGGAAATATCCGCATTCATGAGATTATAGGCGGTCCTGCCCTCAAACAACTGAAAGGATCCGTACGCAATGGGATTGACGGCGGCCATAAAACGGGAGTTCATTCTGCGGCTTCCCCTGGCAAATACGGTGATCTTGCCTCTTTCCTTGGAAAGAAGCACTACACGCTTATCATATTCACCTACCGGGGAGGCCTGCAGAACCATACCCTGAACCGTGATCAAATCCTGCATTGCCGGATCCTTTCGATTGATTATTTTTATGAATTGTCCGATCCCGGAGAAAACAGCTTTCTCCAAAAAGCCGGTTTACTGGCTGATCTTCTTGGGATCATACCCAAGACTCTTTAAAAAGCTCTGGTCATCCCGCCAGCCCGGTCTGACCTTTACGAACAACTGGAGGAATACTTTCTTCTCCAGCATGGCTTCGATATCGGTCCTTGCCTGGGTGCCGATGGTGCGAAGCATGGTTCCTTTCTTTCCGATAATGATCCCCTTATGGGAATCCCTCTCACAGATAATGTCCGCGTCAATTTCCCAGATGTTTTCCTTCTCTTTCATCCGTTCCACTGCAACCGCCACACCGTGAGGGACCTCATCCTTCAGGCATCTCAGTACCTTCTCCCGGATGATCTCGGATGCGATCTGACGCACCTGCTGATCCGTAATGGTGTCTTCGTCATAGAAGGGCATTCCCTCCGGCAAATGCTTTAAGATCAGCCGGGTCAGCTCTTCCAGATTCTGACTCTTTAACGCGGATACCGGAACGATCTCGGCAAAATCCATCTCCTTACGGAACGCCTCCAGAAGTTCGCCCACCTTCTCCTTTTCTACCTTATCCACTTTATTGATCACCAGGATCACCGGCAGTTTGCAGCTCTTTAACTGTTCCAGGATCTGTTGTTCGTTTTCACTGTGATAGGCATCCGGTTCCACCAGCCAGAGTACCAGGTCCACGTCCCGGATGGAACTTTCCGCCACACGGTCCATGTATTCTCCCAGTTTATTCTTGGCTTTATGGATCCCCGGCGTATCCAGGAACACAATCTGTCCTTCCTCACAGGTATACACGGTCTGGATCCTGTGACGGGTGGTCTGGGGTTTATTGGATGTAATTGCGATCTTCTGACCGATGAGGTGATTCATTAAAGTGGACTTCCCTACATTGGGGCGTCCGATGATGGTCACAAAACCGGCATGATATTTCTTTTCTTCTGCCATCTGTTTCCTTTACTGAGGATCGGAATCCTTACTTTGTTTGCTCATTTCTTTCATACGCTTTTTGTCTGCTTTTCTCTGTTCCTTCAGACGGCGCTTTTCTTCCTTCTTTTCCCGGATCTCTTCGGGAGAAAGGCCACGGTTATTGATCTTACGCACAATGATCACTGCCAGGATGATCACGATGGCCCATACCACCAAAGTAGGAATATGGGAAATGAACCAAACCGCAAAGTCTGTCAGGTTACCCCATACACGATTGAGATCATCGATAAATCCGCTGGTCACACGCTCCCAGAAGGTCTCGGGAGGATCCTCCGGCTCCGGTGTATATTCGATCACTTCGGAAAGATTCAGATATACCGTGCTGTAATCTACTTTGTTATCAAAGGTACGCAGCTGACTTTCCATGCTTTCCAGCTGATAGCGGATATCCGACAGTCTGGATTCAATGGTAAGCATATCCTCCAGGTTATCTGCCTGCGCCAGCAATTCCAAAAGGCGTTCCTCTTCGGTTTCCAACGCCTTCTTGTGGCTTTCCAGGTCCACATAGTCTAAGGTAACATCCTGTACCGACTGAGATTTATTGACGATATTGGTGGTTTCGTTTACCAGGCTTAAGTACTCGTTCAGCTTATCGGCCGGAATACGGATGGTAAAGTTCGCCGTACGGCTGCCACTGGAATAATTGTTGGAGTAATAATATTTGCTGCCGTTGTAGATCTCGGAAGATTCAATATATCCTCCCAAAGCTTCCACGCGACTGGTCAGATTGTTTACACAGTTATCAAAATCATTGGTCTCCGCAGACAGATTCACGGTGGTGATCAGTTTGCGGCTGCTGTCTTTTACATCCGGTGTTTCTACATTCCCGGAACCGGCTTCTGCGGGAGCTTCCTCGTAAGCGGCCTCATAATCATAATCGTAGACATCTGCCATCTCCGCATTCGATGCAGCTTTGCCGGCAGATGCAGAGTCCATCATGCCTTCATCATAATATGATGAATCATAGGAACTTCCGGAACTTCCGCATCCGGTAAGCAGTGTAAATGCCAGTGCACCGGTAAGTAACAGCATTGTGATCTTATTCTTTTTCATAATATTCCTCATCCCTCCTATTTTGCAAACATAGGCTTCAGGGTAAGTCCTTCTCCTTCTTCCCGCAGTTTGCTTTCCTTGCCGGTAACGCAGATACAGTCTCCCTCCACTACCGCATCAATATAATCCGCCAGGGAGTGAATGGTATCTTCGGTTACCGTCAGCACTTCATCCCGCTCTCTCTGAACATCTTCCATGGTCTGACCGGAAAGATAGATCGCCTGAGAGTAGGAACCTTTGATTGCCGGGGGCTTCGGTGTATCCATACTGCTGATCGCCCCGATGATATATTGTGTGATCTCTCGATCCGTAAGCTTCAGATGACGGATATAATCCGCCGCACCGCGGTATACCTCCAGCGTTTTCTTCAGTTCCGGATCCCGGTAGGAAACAAATACACTTTCTCCGGTTTTCCCGAAACGACAGCTGCAATCATAGGCTCCGCCTTTTACGCGCACATTGTTCCAGAGGTAATCATATCCCATGAGCACCTTCAGCACGTTCAGTGCACCGGTCCGTTTCAGACCTTTCTTCACATAATTCCCGGCCAGAGCCACATACAGCACCTGGGCGGAAGTCATAAAGCCTTCCTGCTTTTTCTCAATGGGCGGAATGAAACGTTCCTTCACCGGAGCCGTATCCGGATACAGCCGGGTGATCAGGGTTCGGATCTCCTTGCGGACCACTGCGGGAATGGCGCCATCTTCCTTTTCTCCCGTGTAATCCACCATGAGATTCTGTTTCTGGAACAGAACCTTGCCCAGGGCTTTTAATTTTTGAACCAGTTCTTCTTTTCTCTCATCAAAATGTGCGATGAGATCTGCCACACGATAATAATTGTCCAGTCCACTGGTATATTCCACCAAGGCTCCTTCCGGAGACTGATAGGACAATGCTCTTGCGGCAGCGATGGCATGACCTGCAGACATCATGTCACCTTCCATATGGGACTTCATTTCTTCCAGGATCTCCAGAAGACGGTCCGTCTTTTCCCATCGGGTGGTAAGAAGGATCTCCTGCATCAGCCGGAATGCCTCGGGAATATTGGGCTCCAGCACCTTCCCCTTGATCTGGAAGTAATGATAAAAATCACCGGGTTTGTGACTGTTGGAAATAATGCCCAGACTATCGTAGATGCCGCCGGTCAGCAGATTCATTTCCGTAAACAGTTCGCCGTAGGAATAATGCTCCGTATCCATAAGCCCCATGGCAGACTTAAAGATCCCCAGATAACCGAATAATTCTTCGGGCACATTCCTTGCATTAAAATGTAACTGAAGGTAGCCGATGCCGTTGGTAAAGTACGGATGATACAGCACCTTCACGCCGTCCACATCCAGAATTTCGTTCCGGACACCCTCCGCTTCCTTCTTCATATCCGCAACAGAGAGCATGGGAATGGTCTTCAAAGCTTCCGGATCATCCTCTGCTTCCTGATAGGCTGTCAGAGCCTTTGTTTCTTCCACGATCCTACGGATCTCATCCTGTGAAAGAGAACTGCGGTAAGCCTCCAGTTTCTCTTCCAGCTCCTTGTCTTTCTGCTCCGTAAGCCCCTTCTGCGGCGTAAGGACCACCACTGCGCTGTGGGGATTGTCCAGCAGCGTTTCCTTTAACAGCTTCTCAAAATAATCCGTCTCCACGGCTTTACGAAGCTCCTTGAAATTCTCTCCGGCTTCCACGTGAACAAACGGCTTAAGATCATCGTAAATCCAGCTGTCCAGCATATCCAGACCATAGATCAGTCCCTTGGGATAGCTTCCGAAATCCGCTTCCCGGAACTTAAATTCATAGAAATTAATAGCGGACAGCAGCGCATTTTTGTTGATCCCCTGCTCTGCCTGTTCCCTCAGCACACGTTCCACCGTGGAAATGAAAGCCTCTGTCTGGCTCTCCTCGGCATTTTTCGCAACAATATTAAAATAAGGCTGACGCAGACCGTCATTGTAACCGCCGTAAACGTCCTTACCGATCCCCTGTCCGATGAGGGCCGTCTTTACCGGTGCTCCCGGGGCGGAACAAAGGGCATAGTCCAGAACGTCAAAGGCAATGGAACGCATGGCGTCGGTACAACCGCCTACCACCATGTTGTAGGACAGATAGGTATTGTTCTCCGGAGACTCATCCTCCGCAATGGGATAGGAAGCCGTGACAAGCTTCCTATGTTCAAAGGGCTTCTGCTCCTTCAAGGTGGTATCCATGGAAAGCGCCTCATAATGAGACAGATATTCCCGGTCGATAAAATCCAGCTTCTCTTCCATGTCCATATTTCCGTACAGATAAATATAGCTGTTGGACGGATGATAATACTTGCGATGGAAATCCAGATACGCCTCATAGGTAAGCGTAGGGATCACTTCCGGATCGCCGCCGGATTCATACTGATACGAAGTATCCGGAAACAGATTGCTGACGATCTGGCGATCGAATACATCATCGGGAGACGAAAAAGCGCCTTTCATTTCATTGTATACAACACCGTTAATGGTCAGAGGACTGTTGGCATCCTCCATCTCATAGTGCCAGCCCTCCTGTCGGAAGATCTTCTCTTCCTTGTAGATATTGGGATGGAACACAGCATCCAGATAAACGTGGACCAGATTCTGGAAATCCTTATCGTTACTGCTGGCCACGGGATACACCGTCTTATCCGGGTAGGTCATGGCATTTAAGAAAGTATTGAGAGAGCCTTTGGTCAGTTCAATGAAGGGATCCTTCACCGGGAACTTCTCGGAACCGCACAGTACGGTATGTTCCACGATATGGGCTGCTCCGGTGGAATCCAGGGAAGGGGTGCGGAATCCGATGTAAAACACCTTGTTCTCGTCTTCATTGGATACCAGTGCCACTCTTGCACCGGTCTTCTTATGCTTCAGCAACATGCAGGTACCGTTCAGGTCCTTGCTGAAATGTTCCTGTATTAATTCATATGCCTGAAATTTCATGTAGTAAATTTATCTCCTATATCTATCATTGCGTCAAAGGATCCGGTCTGGTTACACTCACACCGTAAATCCCATCATGGCCAGTTTGGAAAGGATGATCTCCTGTATGTAGATCCCGTCTTCTTTCTTTTCTTCCAAAGGGATCTGTACGAATTCTTCCAGCTTGGAAGTATACTCCCTGTACACTTTCCTGCGGCCCTTAAGCAGGGATTTCACCTCGGTCAGCCGACTGTATTTGACCCTTGCCTTTAACTGGTAATAGGTCTTATAAGAAAAACTTCCCTTTTCCATATAATAAAAAACACTCTCCAGAGTGTCGGAGGGGTCTGCATCCTTCAAAATATAATGCTGGATAATGGTCTGGAATTTGAAGGGACAGGACGTATCCTCCAGAAGCTCCCCGTAAGAGTATTTCGCGCCCAGAGACACACGGCTGGTGTCCTGGAGCACATATTTATATGCTTCGCCAACTTTTCCGTTCATCTGCCGCCAACCTCGATATCTTCAATCTTAAAACCGCTGAGCAGTACCGCTTCTTCGATCTCTTCCACAGAAAGATCCGTAGCCTGGGCAAGCTCTGCAGGTGTTACCTTTCGGCCGTAAGCTTCTGCCAGTTCTTTGGCTTTATCCGCTACTGCATTCACCTGATCCGCTACCTTATTGCCGGTACGGGAAGAGTCAAAGGTCTCCCGGATCAGACGTTCCATGGCATCCATGATCATCTTGCCGATGGTCCCGGATACTTCATCGGGATCTTCCAGTGCACCTAAATTGGTCACCGCCATGGCAAGGGCTGTATTCCCTTCTCCGATGAGATCCTCCAGATAGACGCCCTGGCCCGCATAAAGCTTCGCCATATCCACCACATCCTTTAAATGTCCCTCAATAAGACGATTCTGAGCATCCTTTTCCCCGTTCATGGCGCTCATGGAAAGGGCGCGCTTTTCCCCCTCGGTGAGGGTCTTAAGCTCTGCGATCTCATCCAGATAATCCTGGAGATAATCCTTCTCCTCTTCCGTAAGAGCTTCTTCTCCATCGGTGTTTTCCGGTGCAGCTTCATCAATGCCGATCTTCTTGGAACGGATATAATCATAGATCAGCTGAAACTGATCCTGCGTCAGATCCTGGGCTGCAAAGGCCTCCCGGATCTCCTGTGATGTAATGGTATTGCCGTTTGCCACGGCTTCTTTACGGATCTGCTCCAGAGTCTGTGCAAAAAGCAGTTCCTGTTCTCTGTTATGTTCCATTTTTACTCCGTCATTTCCTTGCACTTATTTTTTGTGTTCATGGGTAAAGAGATGATCCTGGCAATACTCGTAACTGCCGTTGCATTTGGTGCAAAAACGAAATTCCAGCTCCGGGTTGGTCTCGCTGGTACGTCCACAGATGGCACATCTGTGTCTTGCCTGGGGCTGCATCTTAGGGCTGGTCTTCTTCTCAAATTCTCTGCGTCTTCTGGCTTGTTTAAAAGTCCTTCCGTGCATCTTCCGGTACATGTTCCAGAAGATCAGAAAGTTTAACATCGCCACAACAACAGCGATGACGCCGGAGTAGAAATGTCTCTGTATATAGGCGATCACATTGGCGATAAGTAATACGGCATCGATCAGCGCCAGATATTTTACCTTCACCGGAAGGATCCCGTAGATAAGAAACTGCATGTCCGGGAACAATACCGCAAAGGCAAAGAACATGGACTGATACAGATAGCCGAT
>JAIKYN010000135.1 GCA_024683155.1 Lachnospiraceae bacterium
GTCGGAATCCTGCATACCGCTTCTACCGTCTACCAGGAAGATGATCACATCGGCGGTATCAATGGCGATCTGCGCCTGCTCCCGCATCTGGGATAAAATGATATCCTTGGATTCCGGCTCGATTCCGCCGGTATCGATCAGGGTAAAGTTCTTATCCAGCCAGTTCACATCGGCATAGATGCGATCACGGGTAATACCGGGCGTATCTTTGACAATGGCAATGTTACTGCCGGCCATCATATTAAAAAATTTGGATTTGCCTACATTGGGTCGTCCAACAACGGCTACTATGGGCTTTCTTGCTTTGCTCATTCTTACCTTACTTTCTATGAAACAAAATAGCTACAAACTAAAATAGACAAATGTCTGAAAATCAATGGTTGTCGAAAAGCGACGGAACCAGTCGATTCGGGCTTAAATCGTATAAAATACGGTTCACGAAATCATATCCGCTTGATTTTACAACATCGATTTTTACTTGTAAAGCCTTTTCCAGGTCGCTTACCGTCAGGTCATCCAGCAAGGTTTCCTCTCCTGCACGGAGCATATTCTGGTGAATGAGAAGCAGCTCTCCCAGGTCTTTATCCTTCAGCTGATGGATCAGATCCTGTCCGGTGATCAGACCGGTGACCGTGATCATCTCTCCGAAGAAATCGTTCCGGATCGGTGCGATCTCCACCTTTACCTGCGGATACGCCCGCATAATGTCTCTGGCTGCCTGTTTCATTACCGGAGCCACCAGCATACCTGATACGGAAGTGATCTTCCTGGGCCGAACTTCTTCCTTCTTATGTCCGAGGGTAAATTTATGCAACGCATCCCGATATTCGGTCATAAAAAGTCTGGTCATCCCCACACCGTTTTCCAGCTGCAGATAGCCGTCATAACGCTCTGCTTCCGGCAGGTGCCTCCCTGCTTTCAGATACCACTCATCGGAGGCATGGATAAAATGAAGTCCGTATTGAGGATATAATTTCTTCTGCCAGGATTCGATCAGGTCAATGACTTCACAGGCATCCTGCTTATCAAAAGGCTCTAAGGGATACAGGCCTTCCCGGTATTTGCTAAGGCCTACCGGTACCACGGAAACACTGCGCAGATACGGCAGGTATTTACTCATCTGTTCAATGGAAAAGTCCAGTTCTTTCCCGTCATTAACCCCTTTACACAGAACGATCTGACCGTTCATCTCGATGCCCGCTTCAAACAGGCGGTCCACCTTCTTTAAGGCTTCCCCCGCAAAGCGGTTGTTCAGCATCTTGCAACGAAGGTCCGGATTCATGGTCTGGAAGGAAATATTAATAGGCTCCAGGCGATAACGGATCAGACGGTCGATGTCATGATCGCTCATATTGGTCAGGGTTACATAATTTCCCTGCAGAAAAGAAAGACGGGAATCGTCATCCTTAAAATATAAGGTTTCACGCATTCCCTTAGGCATCTGATCGATGAAACAGAAAATGCATTTATTGCAGCAGGAATGATAATCGTCCATGAGGCCGTTCTCGAATTCAACACCCAGATCCTCGGATTCATCCTTGTCGATATCCAGAAGGCACTCTTCTCCGTCCTTGGTCTTAACCACCACGTCCAGATGCTCATCCTGGATCAGAAAACGATAATCAAATACGTCTTCGATCAAGGTCCCGTTAATGGAAACGATCTGATCTCCCGGTTCCAGTCCCATTTCTTCGGCAATACTGTCCGGTTCAATTGTCTTTATGATATGTTCATTGTTTTGCATAGTACTTCTATTATAACTGTTTTGGAAAGATTTTTACTTACTTTTCCGATTCTTTGTATTCCCGGAATTCCAAAGTAACCTTAAACAGGTCTCCGTCCAGGTAAATGGTAAAGTTTCCGCCCATGGCTTCCGTCAGATTTCTTGCGATGGAAAGACCCAGCCCACTACCTTCCGTACTTCTTGAAACATCGCCCCGGATAAAGCGCTCCGTCAGCTCCGATGCGTCAATATTCAGACGCTGCGCGGAAATATTTTTCACGGAAAACAGGACATAGTATACGTCCTCCCGAAGCTCACTGTCCAACGATACATACACCCTGGTATGGGGCATGGCATATTTAAAGATATTGTTCAGCAGATTCTCCATGATCCGCCACATCTGACGGGGATCCACATAAATCATGGAACGGTCGGTATTGTAATCCGTTACCACCGTTAACTCCTTCTGCTCAAACTTCTCGGAGAACTCTCCCAGAGCCTGATTCATCAGCTCAATGAACAGAATGGGTTCCGGATACAGCTGGATATTACCCGATGAGATCTTGGAGGCTTCCACCAGATCTTCCGTCAGCTGCTTTAAACGCTGTGCCTTCTGGTCCAGGACTTCGATATAGCGGACCGCATTTTCGTTCTGAATGTTCTCCCGCTTTAACAGATCGATATAATTGATGATGCTGGTAAGAGGCGTCTTGATATCATGGGAAACGTTAGTGATCAGGTCTGCCTTCAGTTTCTCGTCCTTAGTGGAAATATCCACCGCATCCCGGATACCGATCTCCATATCGTTAAGTGCTTCCGCGATCTTCTTCTGATCACCGGAAAGCCCCTTGGTATCCACCTGGTAATCCAGGGCGCCGCTACGGATCTCATCGATACCGTCAATAATGGTATCAAACTGCATCTGCTTACGGAACCGGTGGATCAAAATGATGAGATTAAATACCACCAGCAAAATGATATATCTTGCTGAATGATTCCAGTCATAGATCACTTCATAGGTCAGGAAAATGTTGCCGGCTGCGATCACAAGAACCGGAAGCAGTACATGGAACGTCACGGAGCTGCGGTCGTAGATGGTGTTGACCACCTTCATGAAACCGCGGACAAAGGAACGTTCCTTCCGCAAGGATTTCCCCGTAAAGGAATAATACACCAGCTTGCCGCTCTTGCATTTGCGAACAAAGCAGAAATATAAGATCAGCAGGAAAACGGAGGAAATGGTGGTGATACAAGCCACCGTCATCGAGAAGTTGATCTTATCCATCAGTTCATAGGAAACCAGTGCATTTAAGGTATAAATGGCATAAATGCACATAAACACGATGCCCAGAAACAGCAGGATCAGGATTTCCAGAGGGATCCGGTCAAAGAACTTTAAGGGTTCCCGTGCTTCTTCTTTCGTCGTGGTATATACAAACAGGATCACCAGCACCAGGGCAGACAAAAATATGATGGAAAAATACAGCCACCAGTGAGGGATCACTTCGTTATAAGCCTTCTGTAAGGTAATAAAATGATCGGCATTTGGAAAACCCGGATCGGATAACACACTGATCCAGATCTTGGACTCATCCGAGTAAATATACTCATAGTCCTTCAGCATCTCCACCATCTTCGTGGAGTTAAGTCCCAGGGAATTGGAATAAGACATATTGCCCGGATCAAAGAACAGATAGGCCCCGTCCTTATAATACAGGCTGTTGATCTCCGTCTCGTTGCCCGGAGAAAGCAAAGACTCATCGATACGGTCATCGTTGGTAAAGTAAATATACTCACCATCCACGAAAATGCGGGCCACATAACGCATGTTGGTATTTGCTGTGGCATAGTCCTCAATATAACGCTGATATTCCTGATAGTTGTAAGAAAGGTTATCCACAGTGGTTTTCAGATATCCGGACAGCTTGTAGTACTCTTCCAGATCCGAAGCCACATTTTCCAGTTCCATACCGTCTGCCGTCTCATAGCGGTCCACCACCATACGGAATCCCACACCGGAAGAATAATAATTCTCATAATCTTCCGAATCGGCAGCGGCGATGAGGGGATACAGATCCGAATCCGTATCGGAGGAAGTGACATACTCATAGGTCACTCCGTAGCGCCCCCATAAAAGCGTATCCTTCAGGGAATATAGAGCCGTCACATAGGGCTGCTCCAGGATCTTGAAACGATTGGCATAAGCGGTGATATCCACCAGCTTCTCTCCGTCAAAGACGCCGTCCGTCTCCATCTGGTTCCGGATCACGACATAACGAATAATCTGCTGAGCTTCGATGGAAAACAGATCTTCGAAGGCAGCAGATTCCCGGAAGTTATCACCGGATGACAACGGGTTGAAATGGAACTTATAATCCTTCCCGCTGACATCCAGTGTAATATTTGATTTTTGAACCATGAGGCAGGAACCTGCCGTCAAGGTGAAGATCGCTGCGCACATGAGCAGGATCAGCAGAAGACGTTTACTGCTTTTCAATCTTATACCCCACGCCCCAAACAACCTTCAGATAACGAGGCTCCTTGGGATTGATCTCGATTTTTTCACGAATGTGGCGGATATGTACCGCAACGGTATTATCCGCACCAATGGCTTCCTCATTCCAGATGCTTTCATAGATCTGGTTAATGGAGAAAACCTTGCCCTGGTTCTTGGCCAGGAGATATAAAATATTGAACTCGATGGGTGTCAGCTTCACCAGCTCACCATCCACCGTTACTTCCTTGGTCTCGTTATTGATACACAGACCGCCCACATTTAATATATTCTCATTATCTTCGCTCTTGTTGCCCAGACGGGTATAGCGGCGCAACTGGCTCTTTACACGTGCTACCAGCTCCAGCGGATTAAAGGGCTTGGATACATAATCATCCGCACCGATATTAAGACCCAGGATCTTGTCCGCATCTTCGGTCTTGGCAGAAAGAATGATAATAGGAATACTGTTATTCTCACGGATCTTACGGATCGCATGGATTCCGTCCAGCCGGGGCATCATCACATCGATCACCAGCAGATCCACCTGCTCCTTATTCAGGATCGCAATGGCTTCTTCCCCGTCGTATGCCTTCAGCACATGATACCCTTCCTGCTCTAAGTAGATCTCCACTGCTTCAACGATTTCTTTGTCATCATCACAAACTAAAATATTTGCCATAGTAACCTCGCTTTTTGTTAATGAATCCCTATACAGTATAATCTATTCTTGCAAAGTAAGAAAGGCACATAATACCCCTCGCTTACCATTGCTCGCCCGATGCGAAAATAAAAGCTCCGGATTTTCAAAGGTACAGATGTCCGTGATCTCCAGATGCTCCGGCAAGATCCCTGCATTGAGCAGCAGTCTTGCATTGGCCCCCCACAGATCCAGCAAAAATTTTCCGTTTCCTTTGGCATGGATCACGCCCATCTCTTTCAGAGCTTCCACATCTCCGGGATAATCCATGGCGAAGGCATCGATCACATCCTGCCCCACTTCATATTCCCTTCCGGAAATGGAAGGCCCGATCCCTGCATGAATATTCTGTATGTTACAGCCATATTCCTGTGTCATCTTATGGAGCACTTCCCCGGGGATTCCCATAGCCGTGCCTCTCCAGCCCGCATGGCAGGCAGCGATGACCCTTTTTACAGGATCCGCAAATAAAATGGGAACACAATCCGCATAGAAGATCACCAGCCCCGTATCCGGCGTTGCCGTGATCAGCCCGTCCACATCCACGTAATCCCGGTCTCTGGTAACGCCCATTCCCCAGGAAGCTTCATCCACGTCCCGCACTACCTTGGTGTGAGTCTGATAACTGGCCACCAGATGGGACGGTTCTATGTGCAGAGTAGCCGCCACGCGCCCGTAATTTTCATGAACATGCTCCGGTGTATCGCCCCGCAGGATACTGAAATTCATATCCCCGAAGATTCCTTCCGATACCCCGCCAAGACGGGTGGTATAAAGGTGTCCGATCCCGGGCAGTGCTTCCAGTCCCGGGAACGACAGATAAGGCACCTTTCCCGGATCCGTATGATAGGTAAGCCCCTGCGCTACACCGGTAAGTCCCAGTTTTTCTGTTTCCTGCTGCGTATACACGCAGCGAATGATATCATTTTCTTTTATCTGCATCGATCTGTCCTGCAAAAATCATAAGAGACCCTTTAACAATCCCTTATTTTCATAATTATCCTACCCAATTAAGATTATCGAAATTGAAATAAATTCTTGAAATTTTCGAAAGATTCAAAAATTTCTACGGAATATAGTCAAATGCATTGGGGATCCAGGTAATATCCTCCCCTTCTACGGAGATCACATCAAAGCGAATACCCTGCTCTTCCCCCAGTCCGTTCTCCATGCGGTAATAGTCAGAAACCCTGCAGATGGTTTTCTGCTTATAAAAAGAAACCGCTTCCATGGGAAGACCCCGGCGATCCGACTTCCGATACTTCACCTCAATGAATACCAGA
>JAIKYN010000157.1 GCA_024683155.1 Lachnospiraceae bacterium
TCTTCTGCCTTTTCCTTTAGGACTTCTTCCGGAAGGAAACTGTGTCCGTCCGCTTCCGCCTGCAAAAGGCAATACAAAAGACCGCTTCGGATACGATACTCCGAATCGGAATGAATACCAATACGCGCAGCAATGCCATCCGCGATCTTAAAACCCACACCGCTGATGTCTTCCGCCATTTTATAAGGATTTTCTCTTAGAACCTGGTACAGACGTTCCGTACCGTATGTGTCATAGATTTTGACAGCCAGAGTATTGGAGATCCCATACTGCTGCAAAAAGACCATGGCATTCCGAAGATCCTTCTTTTCTTCCATCTGATCCGCGATCTCCCGGGCAATGCGCTCGCTGATCCCTTTTACAGACGTAAGAAGTTCCGGCTCTTCTTCCATGATCCGAAATGTATCGTCTCCAAATTTTTTGATGATCCTTGCGGCTAAAGCAGGACCGATCCCCTTTACCGCACCGGAGGCCAGATAGCGCTCCATACTTGTAACATCATCCGGAGGAACCACTCTCCAGGTTGATGCTTTGATCTGTGTTCCATATACAGGATGATCCACCAGGGTGCCTTCCACTTCCACCGTCTCACCGGCATCCAGCCCCGGGAACGTCCCTACGCAGAAGATCGCATCTTCTCCTGCTTCCGTTAATTCAAAAACCGTATATCCGTTTTCTTCATTCCGATATACGATGTGATCTACATACCCCTTAAATACTTCCACTTCTATACAGCGCCGTTCCTCTTCATCTGATCATATAACATCTGCGCCAGTCCCATATTCTCCTGATCGCTGACCTGCGAGGCTGCGCTCTGAAGTGCCTGGTCTTTGTAATAATCCAGCAGTGTCCTGGTGGAGGACGACATGGAATCATCTCCGAACAAGGTGGTGGTCTTCACTACTTCCTTCATCACCTGCTCAATAAAGTAAGACTCGAAGGTCTTACACACTTCCATCAGTTCATCATCGCTGGAAGCCTGTGCTGCAGACGTCTTGGCACTTTCCAGGGCCTGCTTTATCTTACTGCTCTGTTCACCGGATGCGTTCTCGGTGACATAGCTCAAATAACTGTCTAATCCCATTCCGCCTATGTTCATGTTAACCTTTCCTTTCCGATTAAACCATGGAACCTTTGATCATTCCGCCGGATCAAACACCTGTTTCAGATGCCTTAACGCTTCAGCTCATTGGCCTGTTGCATCATCTCATCGGTGGTAGTGATGGCCTTGGAGTTCATCTCATAGGCACGCTGTGCAACAATGAGATTTACCATTTCATCTGCTACCTGCACATTGGACATTTCCAGATATCCCTGAATGACCTTGGTCTTGGTAACAGCCGTATTGGTTGCCTCGTTAATAGGGCCGCCGCTGGCTGCAGACTGAGCATACAGGTTATCTCCTTCGCGGGTCAGTCCTGCGGGATTGCTGAACTGATATACGCCAAAGGTCACACCCAGAGACTGGGGATTATTGTTCGCATCCGGATAGCAGAACGTTCCATCGGATGTAATGGTGATCTTATTCGCCGCATAGGTCGCGGTAGAAAACTGGATGGGCTGGCCGGCAGAACTCAAAACCACGTATCCGTCGGCAGTAGTAAGCTGTACGGTATTGTTGGTTCCGATCGCCCAGGTAAAATCACCGGATCTGGTATAATACGTGTTTCCGTCTTCTCCACGTACCGCAAAGAATCCGTCCCCTTCCAGTGCAAAAGCGGTATCGCTGGAAGATTCCTGCAAACTGCCGTTGGAAAAGCTGGTAGAGATGGCTGCTGTCCGAACGCCCAGACCCACCTGTGCGCTGTTGGGCTTAGTATCGCCATTTGCCGTAGTAGTCTTGGTCTGTAAGGTTTGATACAGTAAGGATTTAAACTGCGCGGTCTGTGCTTTAAAACCGGTGGTGTTCACGTTGGCCAGATTGTTGGCTATGATATCTACATTGGTCTGCTGTGCGATCATTCCGTTTGCTGCGGTCCATAAACTTCTTACCATGTAGGGGTCCTCCTTCTCACGCTATCTTACACTCGTCCCAGCTGAGATACAGCGATCTCGAGGGAACTGTCATAGGTCTGGATCAGTTTCTGATTGGCTTCATACTGCCTGGAAACAGCGATCATATTTACCATTTCCTGTACCGTTTCCACATTGGATTGTTCCAGATAACCCTGATAAATCTTTACATCGGCTGCCTGGATCGTGGCACCTTCTATGGGCTCATAATAGTTCTCCCCATAGTGCTCCAGATAATTGTAATCTGCAAAATCCGTCACCTGGATCGTAGCTACCAGCTGGTTATTTTGATAAATACGACCACCGGCATCGATATCCGAAGGAAGTGCCGTGTTCAATCGGATCCTGGCTCCGGTTGTACTAAGAACGTAGTCTCCCTCCTGGGTGGTCAGATAACCTTCCTGGGTCAATGTAAAATTGCCGTCACGGGTATACTTGGTAGAAGTCTCACCGGCTTTATTGGTGAACTCAATGGCAAAGAAACCGTCGCCTCCGATGGCGAGGTCATAGGACTCCCCGGTCTCCCGGAAGGCGCCCTGACTGTAATCGGTGTAATTCTCACCGATCTTGACACCAAGGTTCATGATCCCAAGCTTCTTCGGAAGATTGGCCGGAGCCGTGGTGTCTTTGATCTTATATGCAAGCACGTCATTGAAAGACTGACTGGTGCTTCCTTCTTTCTTAAATCCTACGGTCGCGGAATTGGCAAGGTTATTGGTCAGCGTATCCATACGATGCTGTTCATGAACCATGCCTGTATAAGCAGTATAAAGACCTTTCAGCATATATGCCGTCTCCTTTTCTGCGTGTACTTCCGCTTCATCGGATCAGTCGCGATGTCCTGCGATGTACTCTACGTACCGTCCGGTACCGATCGCCACTGCCAGCATGGGCTCGTCAGCCGTAACCGTATTGATACCGGTCCGTTCGCTGATAAGATCATCCAGGCCGTTCAGAAGGCTTCCTCCACCGGT
>JAIKYN010000271.1 GCA_024683155.1 Lachnospiraceae bacterium
GGTATATAATACCCTGCTGCCACCCACCATTTCGACGGATTGAGGATTGCATATACGATTGCAATAACCTCCAGGAAATACCCATAGCGTTCATGCATGCAAGGTAAAAATGCCATGGAGACAGCCACAGTAAACAAAATATAAGTCACCCATTTTTTATTGGGAACAGACTGCTTCCTGCTTATCACGTAATAAGCAAAGATCCCCAGAATGATCAACATAGCCGCAATTCCGGCGTATTGATAACGATAATAGGGTGCCTCTGCAAAGAAGGTCCATATATTGGGGTATGTTATGAACAAATAGGGATAGCGCCCTGTTTGTCTGGCATATACTGTAAATGCCACTAAGGGCGAATATCCGGCAATGATCGCAGGAATACAAAGGATCACCATAACTGCCGGCACCAGCAGAAAATGAACTGCCGAATATTTCTTTGTTTTCCAGTAATGGATCAAAACAAAAGGTAAGATCAATATGGCCTGTAATTTAAAGGAGAATGCGCATCCCAGAAATACAAAGGCTGCCATCGGTTTTTCCTTCATAAGGCACAAGATCATCAGGAGCAGAAAAGCGACGTAGATCATGTCGCATTGCCCCCACCAGGCACTGTTGACCATTGTGATCGGAGATAAATAGATCAGGGTATAGGTCAGTAAAAAGCGTTCTTTGTAAAAATGACTCACCAGTGTTGCCGCAGCGATCGCTCCTACAAAATCAAACACCGCCGAAAACAGCTTCAAACAGATGATCCTGGGAAACGGAAGATGCGCTATGATCCATAAGACGGTAACATAAGGCATATTATAATCACCGGTATAGTTGGATAGTCCGGATAATCCATTCCCTGCACTAAGCTCATCCATCCAAACCGTCAAACATTGCTCCAGATCCGCAGAAGTCGCCTCAAATCCCAGCGTTCGGATCAACAATCCCACGCAGCTTATGAGTAAAAACAACACTATGAACTTTTGTCTTTCTTGTTTTTCTCCGGTTTGCATATCCACCTGTTTCATCACATAAAAATACAGAGTAATTGTATCACAATACCCTTATAAAATCCTTAATTTTGGCTGAATTCTCATAGTAAATATGCTACAATACTTCCGTGTTGAGGTATCATACGAATGTAGCAATAAAAAGACATTCGGATACATACGGAGGAACTATGGAACAACTTGCGATCTTCGGGGGAACCCCCATTCGGAAAGAGCCTCTTTTTTACGGAAGGCAATATATAGACGATGCTGATATCAATGCAGTCGTGAATGTACTTCGCAGTGATTATCTTACCTGCGGACCTAAGATCAGCGAACTGGAAGCAAAGCTTTGCCAGATTACCGGTGCAAAATATGCCGTAGCGGTCAGTAACGGAACTGCTGCTCTTCATATCGCTGCCATGGCTGCGGAGATCGGTGAAGGCGATGAAGTGATCACTTCTCCCATTACTTTTGCAGCATCGGCTAACTGCACCTTATATTGCGGTGGAAAGCCTGTATTTGCTGATATTGATCCGGAAACCTATAACATCGATCCTGCCGATATGGAGCGCAAGATCACTCCTGCCACCAAGGCGGTGGTTGCTGTGGATTTTACCGGCCAGGCAGTGGCTCATAAAGAAATTGAAGACCTTTGTAAGAAGCATCACCTGATCTTCATCGAAGATGCAGCCCATGCCATCGGTACAAAGTATGAGGGAAAGCCCATTGGTTCTCTGGCCGATATGACCTGTTTCAGTTTCCATCCGGTGAAGACGGTTACCAGCGGAGAAGGCGGAGCGGTCACAACCAATGATGAGAACCTATATAAGAAGCTGGTCCTTTATCGCAGTCACGGCATTACCCGGGATATGGCACAGATGAAAAACCCCAGTGATAATCCCTGGTACAACGAACAGGTAACACTGGGATACAATTACCGCCTTACCGATATACAGGCAGCCCTTCTCATCAGTCAGCTGGATAAGCTTCCTGCTTTTTCCAAACGAAGAAGCGAACTGGTGGATTTTTATAATAAGGCATTTTCCGATCTTCCGGAGATCATTATCCAGAAAGAGCTACCGCAGTCCGACACAACAAGACACCTGTACATTCTCCAACTGGATCCGGACAAAGTAACCTGCACGCGAAGAGAATTTTTTGATGCCATGGCCGCAGAAGGAATCCACTGTCAGGTTCATTATCTTCCGGTTTATCGCCATTCTTACTACGAAAAGGAATTAGGCTATCCTAAGGGCTTATGTCCCAATGCTGAGACGTTGTATGAACGGATCCTGAGCATTCCGCTGTTCTATAAGTTATCCGATCAGGATGCACAGGATGTATCCGATGCCGTACATAAAGTGATTGCTTATTATCGCAAATAAATGTCAAAAGCCGCTTTCAAATGAAAGCGGCTTCTTCTTATCTTCCGTTTATATTTACTATGATAAAATCATTGGTTTCCAGGATACTTCCGGCTTGCGGCCAGGATGGAATGGGATTTGCGTTGGTTTCTTCAATGGCAGCAGCCACTATGTCCACATCTCCCTGCACCAGATCATAACCTAAAAGGCGCATGAAATTGTGCAATTCCACATCCCCGTCTCCAAAAGAGCTAAGGGCCCAGGCTAGCGTGGAGGATGCTGCCGATTGCCCGTATTTATATCCATCATCGTTCATATACGGCTCCAGGATCGAAGGTTCGATCATTCGGTCTGCGAACCATTTAAAAAGCGCATATTCTTTGGAATCATATGCCGCCTGTGTCTGTCTGGTAACTTCCGTAGGATTCTCCCTCATTCCCAGAAAAACCACGGGCTTACTCAGATCATATCCGGCCTTTAATTCCTTGTAGATTCCATCACAGGTTTTAACATCATCCTGATATTTCAGATAATCCAGATAATACCAGCGATTACTGTCAAAGCTCTGGGTGTAAATGATCAGTCCCAATGCCACAATAGCGATAGCCTGTATGACTTCAGCAGCTTTTATCTTTCCACAAACGCTACCATTTGTGTGCAGCCGGTACTTCCGATCATCCACCATCTGTAACAAAATACCGCCTGCCATCCCAACCAAGACCGGAATGTACTGGCAGGAACGGTATAAGGGAACCTTTCCGGTAACGAGGACCAGTGTCCAGGGCATACATTCCATAAACAGCATGGTTAGCAGCGCTTCCCAGTCTTTCTTTCGAATGCTGTAGATCAAGAATACTACAAGTAAAAAGCCAGCGGACAGCAAATAGAAACGGATGCCTACATAGAAAATGCCGTTTAATCCGAATAAAAGAACAATATACTGCAAATAGGACCGGATGGTAGCTCCTGCTCCGCTGTTGAAGATCCATCCCAGATACAGGCTTCGGGTCTGTCCTTTTTCAAATCCCCATATGCCTATA
>JAIKYN010000200.1 GCA_024683155.1 Lachnospiraceae bacterium
TTTTTCACATCCCCTTGCAAGATTGGAACAGACGGCTGCCAGCTGACCTGCTGAAAGCTTCTTAAGATCTGCAGCTTCCGTGTTCACCGTCACAGGTCCAAGATCTGCCGCCGGTGCTTCCGGCTTAAAATCAGTCTTTCCGGCACCGCATAAGGGACATTTCCAGTCCCCGGGCAGTTGTTCAAAAGGCACCTTTTCTTTGTCTTCATCGTAGATATATCCACAGATCTGACAAAAGTAGCGCATCTCATACCCCCTCTCTGCATGTTCATAGTAGTATAAATCTTTACCATTTGTCTGTTTAAAGTTTTTGTAAAATCTTTCAGTTACAGAAAACTAACAGAAAATTTGGTGTTTTAAGCATTGTATCATATCAAAAGGTGGAAGGATATAGAAAACGTTCAAATTGATGCACCTATATTCATTTGTTAAAAAAAGTACAGACCACATGTCCTGAGGGGAGATTCCATCATGGGGTACAGCATGGGCTATATTAAAGTTCCTATGGTCTATGATAAGTTTAAAAAAGCTGAAGAATCCTATACGCCTGTCATTCTCATGGCAGCTACCGGCTGGAGCAAAACCGCCGCTGTAGAGTATTATTACCGCCGCAAAAAACCACTGATCTTATATTGTAAAGACGGACAGCTGACCCGAATGTCTGGAAACCATGTACCAGCTGCAGGTACGAAGCAACAGATATTATGCGTTCCGACCGGAGATCAAGCGCTACCTCCTCTGGAAACAGGATCTTGTCTGGTCCGGCGAAGCCATCCGGTACAGATCCCTCTCTTCTTGCATTGTACCAGTATTGTGACCTGGGTGACAGGACAACGGCCATTTTTATATTTGTCTGAAAATATGGTATGATAAGAGCATAAGACAGTCATTTCTACGGACAGGAGGAACCGGTATGCTGAAAGATTTTATCAAGAACGAAATACCCGATGAAGAAACACTGAAAGCCAAGATAAAAGAAGAACGTGCGCACCTTTCCGCTTCTCAGATGAAGATCAAAGAAGCTGCGCTTCCGGTCATGGTTCTTTTCGAAGGATGGAACGCTGCCGGTAAGGGTGCTGTGATCGGAAAGGTCATCCGCAACATAGATCCCCGCTTTTTCAAGGTTGCTACCATGGACCGGGAACCCAGTCCGGATGAGAAACGTTATCCTTTCCTGTATCGTTATATCAAGGAGATCCCGGAAGCCGGCAAATTCCAGTTCTTTGATACCTGCTGGATGGAAGAGATCGTGGACGGTGTCCTTGAGGAAGAGATGAATCCGGAAGTCTATAAGAAACGGGTCCGCTCCATCAATGTCATCGAACGGCAGCTTTGTGACAACGGATATCTGGTCATTAAGTTCTTCTTCCACATCTCCAAAAAGGAGCAGAAAAAGCGACTGGAAGACCTTCAGTCCAGTAAAGATACCAAATGGCGGGTAGATAAAGCTGACCTGCTGCAGAATAAGCATTATGACAAATGCCTGGATGTATTTGAAAGTTATCTGGAAGATACCAACCATTCCCGGGCACCCTGGTATATCATCGACGCTTCCGACAAGAAATATGCGGAACTCCAGGTATTGCAGTTCTTAAATCAGGGCATCGACATTGCTCTTAAGAATCAGAAGATGAATGTTCCCATTCTCCAGAATGCATTCCCCATGGAGAAAATGCCCAAACTTTCCGAGATTTCTCTGGCGGATAAGACCCTTACCGATGCGGAGTATGAAGCCCAACTGGATACTCTTCAGAAACGTCTGCGGGATCTGGGAAACAAGGTTTACCGCAAGCAGATCCCTGTGATCATTGCTTACGAAGGCTGGGATGCCGCCGGAAAAGGCGGAAACATCAAGCGGATCACGGAAGCATTGGATCCCAGAGATTACGTGGTGGAACCCATTGCCAGCCCGGAGCCTCATGAAAAAGCCCGTCATTATCTGTGGCGTTTCTGGACAAGACTTCCCAAGACCGGGCATATCACTGTATTTGACCGTACCTGGTACGGCCGTGTCATGGTGGAACGTCTGGAAGGCTTCTGCAGTGAAAACGACTGGCAGCGTGCCTATAACGAGATCAATGAATTCGAGAAGGAACTAAAGGATTGGGGTGCCGTGATCATCAAGTTCTGGGTACAGATCGATAAAGATACCCAGTTACAGCGCTTCACTGATCGTCAGAACACCCCGGAAAAGCAATGGAAGATCACCGATGAAGACTGGAGAAACCGCGAAAAATGGGATCTCTACGAGACAGCCATCGATGAGATGATCCAGAAAACCAGCACCACCTTTGCTCCCTGGCATGTGCTGGAATCCGTGGATAAGAAATATGCCCGGATCAAGGCGTTGCAGATCGTTATTGAAGAATTGGAGAAAGCTCTCAAGAAATAAGCAGCTCACACATCACTGCTTAGCAACGGTTGCCAGGAGTTTTGCCAGTTCCAGATAGAACGGTTTGATGTTGATGCGTTTGGTCAGACCGCCCTGAAAGGCCATGTGGTCTCCATGAAATGTGGGCATCACATACCAACGCCCCGGTAATAATACGGTATTTTCACCATACGTCTCCGCAGGCGCTCCTATGGGCGCTTTTGCGGAGATTTCGTTTACCAGCCCATCATTTGCCTGCCAGGATTCATCAATGGCATAGCCGCCCCTGGTAGTTCCGGTATATTTGCTCATGTAGATAGCGCCTTTCATGAACATATTCTCCGTGATCTCCGGATCCGGCGAAACGCTCCCATCGGCATTTTCCACAGTGGATGCGCATGGATAGGTAAAATAGTACACATCCCCAAAGGTGCTGATGGTTTCATTCAGCGCCAGGGCATTATCGATATGCATATCAAAGGATGCATAGTCCCAGGATTCTCTTCCGTCCAGAGTCGGCTTACTGCTCTTGGAAACTGCATCACTGTTTTTCTCATACTCCTCGGGGATCGCAATGGCCGATAAGTCAAAGCTG
>JAIKYN010000223.1 GCA_024683155.1 Lachnospiraceae bacterium
ACCGGTGCACCACAAGCCGTACAAAAACCGGATCCGGGTGTGATCTCTGCGCCACATGAAATACAGTATCTCTTTCCTTCCATTTCCTAACTCTCCTTACATATCCTTTTTTATGGTGACCGCCCCTCGTTTCCCCTGAAAAGGCCTCCGAGCAAGTCAAAATATGGGATGAAACCCACATCAACCATTCTATCACATTCTGCCCGTTTAACGCATTAAATTAATACTGATTTTATGCCACTTTTGGGAGACTGTCTATCAACCGTAAGGTTAATAATTACTCTGCTCCGATCTCCAGGATCTTTGCTTCCCCCTTGAAGGTCAGTTTCATCTCATGAACCCCTTTTACCGTATCCTTCAGCGGGATCCGGATCCTTTCCCATACAGCGGGCCAGGTTTCCGGCCGGGGATCTCCTTCCTTCAGGGAATTCTCCCGGAACTGTGCCATTTCTTCATCATTCATCCGGGAAAGCAAACTGCCGGTCTGTCCGGTAAAGCTGCCCTTTTTCTTTCCGTCGATGACAATATCCATGGTAAGGTCTTTCGGTGCCTTCATCAGAAGGGTTATCTCTTTACGGCCTTCTCCGAAATCACAGTCGCCGTAAATCAGTACCGTCTTTTTCGCAGGGTCCAGGCCACTGACGGCCACCTTACCGAAGGCTCCCTCCGTCAGTTCCATGTTCTCATGATCGTCGAAGGCTTCTGCATCAAAACGTCCCATTTCTCTGGGCATCAGCTCCTTGCCCACAATGTGGACCACCTGTTTTAATGCCTTATCTTCGCAGTTTCTGCCGGCATAGACGGTATAATCCCCTTCTTCCACCAGAAGTCTGCCACTGAGTACGTCATAGAACCGCAGCTCCGTTACCGGGATATTGAAGGACACTTCCCTTGTTTCTCCGGGCTTTATATCATGAACGCGGCGATACGCCAGAAGCTGCTTTAAGGGCTTCTTTACCCTGGATACAGGAGCCACGCCGTAGATCTGTACCACTTCATCCGACTGCAGATCTCCGGTATTGGTCAGGGAAATGTTGACCCGTATCTGGCCGCCCTTTACCTCTGCCTGCATTTTCTCATAGGCAAACGTGCTGTAGGTCAGGCCGTATCCAAAGGGGAACATTACCTTTCCTTCAAAATAGCGGTAGGTCCTCTTTCCACGGATCACATCGTAATCGTTGATATCCGGCAGATCCTTCTCATCTGCCACCCAGGTCTGGTTGCAGCGGCCTGCCGGGGCATTTTCTCCAAACAACGTCTGCGCCATGGCCGTTCCCATGTCCTGACTGCCGGTGGCGCTCATGACCATGGCCTGTACCTTTTTCTCTTTTCCTCCGAAGGTATAAGGATAGTTGGTAAACAACACCAGTACCACCTTTTTCCCAAGCCTGGTCAGGGCATCCAGAAGCTTTTGCTGTCCGGGATGCAGGGCCAGTGTGGAACGGTCGATCTCTTCCTTGGCATTTAACATGGAACAGCAACCGCAGGTAAGGACCACGATGTCCTTTTTTTCTGCCATCTTTACCGCTTCTTCTACACCGTCTTTTACAATGTTTAAGGTGAAATGTGCGGCTCCGGGTGCGTTCTTCTCCGCACTTCTGCCACCCACCCCGGGATTGGCATGAGACTTAAAGGAGCCGTCTTTCTCTGCGCTCACCGGAATGTGGAACCGGTTTTCCAGAGATACGGTGCCGTCTTTATGATAGTTCAGTTCAAAGCGCTCCATGACGAACCAGTCGAAGATCTTCTCCTTCTCGCAGGCTAAAACCCCTAAGTCTCCGTCATAGAATTCACTGTTCAGATACATGCCGGTGCGCAGAGAGCGGAAGGTGTAATTGCCTTCTCCCCAGTCTTCCATGCGGAAGATCTCAGGCGTATCTCCCAGCACCACCTTGTTGTCCTCATCCACCGATACCGGCTTTCCCTTGTAAGAGAACGTCACATAGTCTGCGCCGTCGGTGTAGGAAAGCTTCTTATAGCTGCTTCCCAGTACCTCCTGAAGGCCGTCCAGAAGGGTTGTATGATAAGGCGCTTCTCCGCCGTACCAGTCCTGATGCCAGGAATCTGCCATGGGACCGGTGACCAGGATATGGCCCGCGTCCTTCTTGGAGAGAGGCAGTAAGGAGCCTTCATTTTTCAGAAGAACCACTGCTTCCTGAGCCAGCTTCAGACTGATCTGCAGGCTGTAAGGGCCGCACAGGTCCTCTTCCGTCACCTCATCATAGGGGCACAGGTTCCGATCTCCGTCAAAGTCATAAAGTCCCAGACGCAGCTTCAGATTCAGTACGTTGCGCAAAGCTTCGTCCAGATCCGCTTCCGTCAGAAGACCGAAGGCCACGGCTTCTTTGGTTGCTTCCCATACCATGTTGGGATCGTCGCTCATGGAATCCACGCCTGCTTTTACCGCAGCCGCAACGGTCTCGCTGTGCAGACCAAAATAGTGATGAAGATTGGCTACCAGGGCGGTAGCTCCTCCGTCACTGACACTGTGCATCAGGCCAAAACGGCCTTTCAGCACATCTTTTACTTCGGGATTTAAGATGCCGGGAATTCCGTTGATCTTGTTATATGCAGTCATGACGCCGGTGGCGCCGCCTTCCTGGATACAACGACGGAACGGCTCAAAATAAAGTTCATATCGATTGCGCAGATCCACCGTGGAATTCTTCCATCCTCGGCCATTCTCCACATTATTGGCATAGAAATGCTTTAAGGTGGCACCGCATCGGATATAAAAGGGATCCTTGCCGCGCATGCCCCGCACATAAGCGGAAGCATTCACACCGGCTAAAAGGGGATCTTCCCCGTAGGCTTCTTCGTTTCTTCCCCAGCGGGGATCCCGCTCAATATCCACCGTAGGTGCCCAGCGGGAAAGGCCGAACCGATTATCATGGCGTTTCGCCACCACTCTGGCTTCCGTGCCCACTACTTCTCCGGCTTTCTCCAGAAGTTCCGGATCAAAGCTGGCACTCATACCGATGGGTTGCGGGAAAGAGGTGGTCACATCGGGATCTCCCGCATGATTTTGATCATTACGGGCTTCCACACCATGGGCAGCTTCTCCGCCCACTCTGGTACCCTGGATGCCAAGACGCTCTACACCTTCGCCCCCAAAGGCAAACAAACGGATCTTTTCATCCAGGCTCAGTTCTCCTAACAACCAGTCAATGCGCTGATCCGTTGAAAGTTTCACGTTCCAAAACAGTTCGTTTGCTCTGTGTTCCATAGTTCCCCCTTTACCAAATGCTGTGAACCCCGCTGCTCCCCGTAAAATGCCGCCTTCTCCCCATCAGGCTCTGCAGAAACAAAAAGGGACCCGAAACAGGGCCCCTTTTTGATCGATTACGGGTTTGATCCAAAACCACTTCTATTACAGTTTGCGGATCCGCTCTACTGCCTCCACCGTATTCTCATAGGTGCCAAAGGCGGTCAAACGGAAATAATGCTCTCCACTGGGTCCGAATCCGGAACCGGGAGTTCCTACAACCTGGGCGTTTTCCAGAAGATAATCGAAGAATTCCCAGCTGGTCATTCCTCCGGTGGTCTTCATCCAGATATAGGGCGCATTCACACCGCCATATACAGTATAACCGCCTTCTTTCAGTCCGTTCAAGATATAGGCTGCATTTTTCTGATAAATTCCTACTAATTCTTTGATTTGTTGCTTTCCTTCCGGTGTGTAAACGGAAGCTCCGGCTCTCTGAACGATGTAAGGAGCGCCGTTATACTTGGTTCCGTGGCGTCTTGCCCAAAGAGGATGCAGAGGCTGTCCGTCGACGCTGACCAGATCCCTGGGGATAACGGTGGCACCCAGACGCAGTCCGGTATAGCCTGCATTCTTGGAGAAAGAGCGCAGCTCGATGGCGCAGGTACGTGCCCCCTTACATTCAAAGATCGAATGGGGTACATCTTCCTCGGTAATATAGGCTTCATAAGCCGCATCAAAAATGATCACTGCATGATTGGCATTGGCATAATCCACCCACTTTTGCAGTTCGCTCTTCTTAAGAGCCGCACCGGTAGGGTTATTAGGGGAACACAGATAGATGATGTCCGGAGTTTTCTCGGGAAGTGCAGGTGCAAAGCCGTTTTCCTCCGTACAAGGCATATAGATCACATCGCTCCAGGTACCGGTATTGGCATCATAGGTACCGGTTCTTCCCGCCATGACATTGGAATCCACGTAAACGGGGTACACCGGATCGCAGACAGCGATCACATTATCGCGGCCGAAGATCTCCTGGATATTGGCAGAATCGCTTTTTGCTCCGTCGGAAACAAATACTTCATCCGCTGCGATGTCGCAGCCTCTCTCCGTATATTCCGCTGCCATGGCATTGCGCAGAAAATCGTATCCCAGATCGGGTGCATATCCATGGAAGGTCTCTGCCTTTCCCATCTCATCCACTGCAGCATGAAGCGCCGTAATGGTCGATTCGGTAAGGGGTCTGGTCACATCGCCGATCCCTAAGGAGATCACCTTCTGGTCCGGGTGCTGTGCCTGATAGCCACGGAATTTCTTACCAACCGTGGAAAACAGATAGCTTCCGGGAAGCTTTAAATAGTCCTCATTTACCTTAAACATCCATCCATTCTCCTTCAAATACAAATTCTGCGGGACCGGTCATATAGACCACATCTTCCTTCCGGTCCCATTCGATCTCCAGATGACCGCCAAGCAGTTTCACATCCACATGATCCGAGGTGCGGTGGTTCAGAACACAGGCCACACCTACGGCGCAGCATCCGGTTCCGCAGGCAAAGGTTTCGCCGGCTCCTCGTTCCCATACACGCATCTCCACATGGGTATCATCGATCACTTTTACAAACTCGGTATTGACCCGGTTGGGGAAGCGCTCATGACGCTCAAAGAAAGGTCCCACCTTGCGGATATCAAACCCCCACAGATCAAAATCCTCGGGAACAAATACCACGGCATGGGGATTCCCCATGCTGACACAGGTCATCTGATATGCGGTTCCGTCTACCAGGATGGTCTCATCAATGGCTTTGTCTTTCTCGCAGACCACCGGGATCTGTGCAGCCTCCAGGATGGGCGTTCCCATATTGACCCGCAGGCTTTTGATCTGACCGTTTTCTTCATTCAGGTGCAGATACTTGACCTTACCGCAGCTTTCGATGCGCAGATCCTTTGCCTGGGTATAGCCCTTATCATGGACGTACTTTCCCACACAGCGGATACCGTTTCCGCACATCTCACTGCGGCTTCCGTCAGCATTGTACATTTCCATTTCAAAATCCGCGATCTTTCCCCGGCGGATAAAGATCAGTCCGTCGCTTCCCACGCCGAAATGGCGATCGGAGATCTTCCTGGCCAGTTCCGGTTTCTTCTCCGCAGGGATCTGTTCCTTATCTTCGTATACGTATACGTAATCATTTCCGCATCCTTGCATTTTGGTAAAGTGCATGTATTTTCTCCTGATCTTTATTTTCTTCGATTCTCTGTGTTCTGTTTTTCGTTGGTTTCCGAGCTTCCGGGACCTGTTTTATTATGTTCCAACGTTCATTTCGTCAGATCCGGCTTTCCTCGGAATATCCCATGTTACTCCCGATACATGGTCAGTACCATGTGTGCGGTCTCCACCATGTTGGTGGCACTATCCATGCTGCATTTCTGGATGTATTTGTGGGCTTCCGTTTCCGTCATCCCGTTTCGCTCCATCAGCAGCTTTTTGGCTTCATTGATCAGAAGGGTCTCTTCCTCCTTCCGCTCTCTTGGCTGTGCTTTCCGCCGCTTATGCTTACGATCCGCCTGCTCACACATCATGTCCACCGTGTTCAGCAGATCCTGGATCTTTAAAGGCACAGAAAGAGAGACCACATCCCTGAGATCGCATTGCTGCAAAGAGGCCGTGGAAGCCAGCAGCAACATATCAAAGGAATCCGGAAGGTCCTCCTTTAGCTCCGAGTACATCATATCTGTCAGATGGTATCCGCTCACCACCACGCCATGTCCCAGTTCATCGGCTGCTTCCAGTGCATGTGCACCGGTAATACAGACGTTGGGAACGGAATAGCCGTTCTTTACCAACAGGTTTCGTATGCCCTTCGCTTCTTCAATTTTGGAAAAAACGACAATTATATTGGCCATAAACCCTTTTCTTTAATACATCAGCAGGTATTTCTCAATTTCCCATTCGCTGACTCTGGAGGTATACTCCTGCCACTCAGCAGACTTGGTGGTGATGTATTCTTCCGTAATGTGCTCACCCAGAACTTCCTGTACAAAGGAGTCCTTCTTCAGTTCCTCCACGGCTTCGCAAAGCGTGGCGGGAAGACGGTCCGCCTGTACACCTGCGGGTGCGCTGCTTACAAGGGTTGACGGGTCAGAGGCTTCCGTTTCCGTGCGGATCCCTTCCAGTCCGGCCATGAGTGCCTGTGCGATGACAAGATAAGGATTGGCGGAAGGATCGGGGCTTCTCAGTGTAAGACGTACGCCGCAGGGATCACACTTCTTAACCCGAAGAAGTGCTTTCCGGTTGGTATTGCTGCAGGCGATCTCGCTGGGAGCGTCACTTCCGGAGATCAGTCTCTTGTAGGAATTCACCAGAGGATTGCAGGTCAGGGTCATTCCCTTTACATGCTTTAAGATTCCTTCGGCGAAATGATAGCCTGTCTTACTCAGCCCATAAGCATCGGAGCTGTCAAAGAATACGTTCTTTTCTCCGTCATAGAGGGCCATATTTACATGAAGACCGCTTCCTGCTTCATCCGCCTTCGGCTTGGGCATAAAGGTAGCATGAAGGCCGTGGCGCTTGGCAATGGTCTTAACCACCATGCGGAAGGTTGTAAAATCATCTGCCGTAGTCAGAGCATCCGCATGGGTAAAATCGATCTCATGCTGGGCAGGCGCTGCCTCGTGATGGGAGCTCTCTACGGTAAAGCCCATATCCTCCAGAGTAAGAACGATGTCTCTTCTTGCGTTCTCTCCGAAGTCCAGGGGACTGATATCAAAATAGCCGGCCTTCTCATGGGTCATTGTGGTAGGCATGGTATTCTCATCGGTATGGAACAGGAAAAATTCGCAGGCTGCACCCACTTCCAGGCAATAGCCCATATCCTTCGCCTTTGCGATGGCCTTCTTCAGGATATAACGGGGATCTCCTTCATAGGGCTCGCCGTTTGGACGATACAGGTCACAGATCAGTCGTGCAACCTTGCCGTTCTGGGGTCTCCAGGGGAAGATGGTAAAGGTATCCAGATCCGGATACAGGAATAATTCCTCCTCTTCATCCTTGATAAATCCGCCGATGGCCGCACCGTTAAAGCTGCACTTATTGTCCAGTGCTCGCTCCAGCTGGCTGGCTGTGATGGCCATGTTCTTCAATTGGCCGTAAATATCCGTAAACTGAAGGCGGATGAATTCCACATCCTCTTCTTCCACCATGCGTCTGATATCTTCTTTTGTGTTACCCATTTTTACCTCCTGCGATTTTT
>JAIKYN010000227.1 GCA_024683155.1 Lachnospiraceae bacterium
CAATGCAGCTGAGCTGTTCGCACAGGCTGACATCGATGGTGGTCTGGTAGGTGGCGCTTCTCTGAAGGCTGACTTCGGTAAGATCGTTAACTACTAAGATTGAGAATATCTTGTATTATCCCTGGGATATATGAGATTCACTTTCAATATATGAGAGCATAATGAAACCCGGAAGCCATGAACTGGCCTCCGGGATTTTGTTTTCCTGAATATCATCTATCATCCATTCGTGACATCCTCCGTCCGGGATCCGATGCGAAGGGATGCACCGTTTTCCCGAAGCCACTTGCGGCAGGCTTTGTAATCCGGATAGATGCGTCCTACCTCTGCCCAGAAGGCGGAAGAGTGGTTCATATGCAGCAGATGGCACAGTTCATGCACCACCACATAATCCAGCACCTGGGGCGGTGCCAGAACCAGGCGCCAGCTAAAGTTAAGTCCCCCTTTGGAAGAGCAGCTTCCCCAGCGGGTCTTTTGATCCCGTATGGAGATGGACGTATAAGGCCTGGAAATGTAGCGGCTGTAATATTCCACCCGCTTTGTGATCACTTCCCGGGCCATTTTCCGGTAATATTTTTCCAGAGCAGCAGCTTCTTCCGGAGAATAATCGGCCTGTGGTGCGTTTTTCAGCTTTTCTTTGCGGGAATTTACCTTTGCAAGAGTGCGAAAGATCCATTCTGCCTTTTGCTGCAGGAATTCCCGGATGGTTTTTTCCGGCAGACGAAGAGGAGCGCGCACCAGTACCTGCCCATCGTCGCCAATCTCTACCGACATGGTCCTGCGGGAAGAGCGGATCAGCTGATATTCAATTGTCCGGTTCCCCACGGGAACACTGCAAACAGAAGATTCTTTCATGTATAAGAGATTATATCAGATCCTGCCGGAGCAGATGAAAAAACATTTCAGAATATGGGGATCTATAATCTTGGAGGAATACGAAAAAATAATAAAAAAATTTTTTGGCCCAAAATACGTGAATGTATATTCATGCATTATTGTATACAATCCCACATGGTTCAATTTTCTTTTAGCGCATATGATCCCCACATAGTTCAATTTTCTTTTGGAACATATGATCTCATATAGTACAGTATCCGCTGGAGCATGTGATCCCCACATAATAAAGAATTTGTATCACAACCTAAAGTTTTGATCATATCATGACGATTCTATTTTTGGTTTGGTGGTATGATAATGAAAAAAACAAAAGGATCTTATCATGGAACAGACCAATAAAACCGAGAAAAAACGATGTATCCTGGTGTGCGCCGGTGATTTTACTCCGGTGGAGATCGAGAAACAGGAGGGTGATCTTGTCATCGCCTGTGACGGAGGATACGATTACTGCTGCATGGTTGGCATACAACCGGACCTGATCATCGGCGATTTTGATTCCGTATCGGAGCATGTTAAGAGCCAGATCGAATCCATTGCAGAAGAGAAACTGGCGGAAGTCATCACCCTACCTGTTGAGAAGGATGATACGGATACCATGGCCGCTCTTCGTATCGGGATTGAGCGAGGCTACAAAGATTTCCGTATTTACGGGGCTTTGGGCGGAAGAGTGGATCATACCATGGCCAACTTCCAGAGTCTTGTGTTTCTCCTGGATCATGGAGCAAAGGGTTATATCTTAAGCCACGATACCATGGTCACAGCGGTGCGGAATGATACCGTGAAGTTTCATCCGGGGATGGAAGGAATTGTCTCACTATTTCCATTAGAGAGTGAAATTTCACATGTCACGATCCGGGGGCTCAAATACGAATGTGAGGATCTGACCATAACCAACGGATTCCCCATAGGCGTTAGCAATTCCTTTATTGGCCGCGAAGCGGAGATATGCATTGGTAACGGTACCGCACTGGTAATGGTGATTTGGCAACTTTAAACATCTTTTATTTTAATTAAGAAAAGTTTTACATTCGATGTTAAAGTTTTCAGAAAAAAGCATTGACATTATAATTATCTTCATGTAATATAAAACTACACCAAAGAAAGGTTGATCAAGAAATACCAAGCTGATTCCCCTCAGTTTGGAGCGAATGTTTCTTTTTCAATAAATGCGGTCGCACTATTTCAGACGTAGATGC
>JAIKYN010000229.1 GCA_024683155.1 Lachnospiraceae bacterium
CACACAGCCATCCTTTAATACCACGATACGGTCTGCGCAGGCAATGGTACGCATACGGTGTGCAATGATCAGCACCGTCTTGTTCCGGATCAGGGAAGAGAGGGCCTCCTGGATCAGGGTTTCGTTCTCCACATCCAGTGATGCCGTTGCTTCATCCAGCAGGATAATAGGAGCATCTTTTAAGAAGGCTCTGGCAATGGAGATCCTCTGCCTCTCCCCGCCGGATAAGTTGCTGCCGTTTTCACCGATCATGGTTTCATATCCATCCGGCAGTTTCTCAATAAACTCCTGGCAATTTGCCATTTTTGCCGCTTCCATTACCTCTTCATCGGTAGCATCTTTTCTTCCGATCCGGATATTTTCCATAATCGAATTGTTAAACAGCACCACATCCTGGAACACGATGGAATACATGGAAAGTAAAGTCTCCGGATCGATCTTCGATATATCCATTCCTCCTACGGTAATGGTTCCGGCATCAATATCCCAGAACCGGGAAGCCAGTCTTGAGACAGTGGTTTTTCCGCCGCCACTGGGACCGATGAGGGCCGTTACTTCTCCCTGTTTTGCTGTAAAAGATACATCAGTTAATACTGCCGTATCATCAGAGTAAGCGAATTTCACATGATCAAAACAAATATCATATCCCTGATTGGTGAGATGATCTGCACCTTCCTGTCGGGGATGGGATAACACTTCATCCAGCCTCTTTGCCTGCACATCGGTGGAGATGATCGCCGCAAAGTTCTGAAGACTGGCATTCATGGGATCATACAAACGGGATACGATCATCAGGAACATAAAATAGGTCAGGATATCGATCTCTCCTTTTACCAGGAGCACTCCACCTGCAAGAGCCGTTGTTCCGATCCCCAGCTTAACCACCATCTGTGCGGAAGAAACATGAAGTGCCATTACAAATTCCGTAAGAAGTGCCTGCTTTTCCACTTTGCGGATCTTCTTTTCCAGGCCTTCCATATAAAGTTCCTGGGCATTGTTGGCTCTCAGATCCCGTACACTTTCCAGGCATTCCTGGATACCGTCCTGGAGGTCCAGTTTTACAGCCATATTTTTTTGAACCGCCCGTTTCTGGGCTCCGGCAGAAGTACCCACCAGCAAAAATGCCACCGGGATCACCCAAAAACTTGCCAGGACCATTCTCGGATCAAACATAAAAAACATGCTGATCCCTACCAGTAAGGTTGATACCATCGCTCCGGCCAGTTCCGGGATCCAGTGACTGGAAGCTGTCTCGATCTGGGCACAGTCCGAAAGGATGTTGGTGGTAAGGTCCGTCAGATTCTTTTTGCCGAAATAGGATAAAGGCAGTTTACGCAAGGTCTCTGCCAGATTGATACGACGCTTTCCGCTTTCCTTGTAGGTATTTCGGAAGGTGGAATTGTACTGGTTAAACTGGGTCAGGGCGATGAGTAACAAAACGACTACCGAACCGATGATATAGATTTTTGTGTTTCCGGTGTTAAAGGATCCTTCCAGCAGTTCCCGGATCAGCATATATAACAGTCCTGCCGGAAACATAAGGACAATGTTGGAAAGAACGCATGCCAGGCAAGCTTTTACAAGATCAACAGCGCCTTCCCTTGTTAATGCAAATCTATGTTGTAATCTCTCGATCATTGTGCCACACCTACCTTCCAAGCCACCGAACGGTTATATTCATCATACATCCTGTGATAAATACCGTTTTGCTGCATCAATTCATTATGGGTTCCCTGTTCTGCACAGGTTCCGTTTGCCAGCACATAGATCTGATCCGCTCCCACAACGGTGGAAAGACGATGGGCGATCATGATCAGGGTCTTTTTCTCGGATAGTTTTGTGAAAGCAGCCTGCATCTTGGCTTCATTATCCGGATCCGCAAAAGCGGTTGCTTCATCCAGGATCAGGATAGGTGCATCCTTTAAAAAGGCTCTGGCCAGTGTGATCCGCTGTTGCTCTCCTCCCGACAGATAGGTTCCCCTGGTTCCGATCATGGTGTGGATCCCCTGGGGCAGCTTATCAATGATATCCATACACTGGGCTTCTTCCAGTGCGTGAAGGACTTCCGCTTCCGTTGCGGACGGCTTGGAAAGCCTTACATTTTCCAGAATGGACATTTTCAGCAAATGGCTGTCCTGAAATACAAAGGAAACCAGCTTCATCAGTTCTTTCTGCGGAATATCTTTTACATCCACACCGCCGATGGAAATACTGCCTGCACTTACGTCAAAGAAACGCGTGATCAGCTGCGCCGTTGTAGTTTTTCCTCCGCCACTGGGTCCTACCAGGGCTACTTTTGAACCGGGTTTTATGGTAAGACTCAGGTCTTTCACTGCATCTGCCGTTGCCTCCGGATAGCGGTAGGAAATGTTCTTAACTTCAATGGTATGGTCGGAAGGTACCTTGCCGGAAGAGCTCTCTTTTAGCGGTTCATAGGAAAGAATGGATTTTACCCGTTCTATGGCATCCACTACCTGCATCTCCTGCTCACCGGTATAGGCCAGCTTGGTCATGGCCACCGTAAGAAGCGGGGTGATGATGATGTAATACATCACATTTAATACCAGCCGGGGGGTGATCCCGTCACGTCCCAGGAAATAAGCGGCACAGATAATGGCTGCGAAGATCCCGTTGATACAGGTCATGAAACGGACCATGGCCGGGCGGACCATAACCGTATAATCCATCGCCCAGGAAGAAAAATGGTCAATGGAGTCCTTAAACCTCTTAAAGGAAAAAACGCTTTGTCCGAAGGTTTTTACTACCGGGATCCCCCGGACATATTCCACACCTTCATTGGACATGACTTCCATGGCGTTCATAAACTCGCCCATTTTGGTCTGCATATTCTTTCCCATCATGCCCATCATGCATACAAAGCCTAATAAAACAGGGATCAGACAGATGATACCGATACGATAATCAAAGGCCAGCATCAAAACTGCAAGGCCAATGGGGGTTGCGGATGCAACTGCTTTATCCGGCAGGTTATGGGCCACAAAGGTCTCGGTGGCCGCCGTGGAATCCACGATGATCCTTCGGATCCTGCCCGTTCCTTCCTCATCAAAAATACCCATGGGAAGATTGATCACCTTATTTAACAGCTTACTGCGCATGTTTGCCTGCATATGAAAGGATGCGATATGGGTACAGAACAGGGCTGCGATGTAGATCAGCATGGATAACAGCATGACAACCACAGCCCGGATCCCCAGACCTTTAATGTCGTTTAAAGCCTCTCCTTCAATGGCTACTTTCAGGATCTTCCAGAGCAGATAATAGGGAACCATCCCTACCAGCGCGCTTGCCCCGGCCAGCAGTCTCCCCAGGGTCACCAAAAAGCCGTAACTGCCGGCATATTCCATTAAATCCTTTAATGGGTTTACTTTTACTTTCATTTCTCTCTCCTATCCTTATATTCCTAATATCTCGTGCCATCCCGGCATAAAAAAGCGTTCAATGGTATTCAGATAGTGGTCCACATTTTCCGGATCGAACCCATGGATCACCGGTTCAAACAATGCAGTGGTGTAGGCACTGTTAAGGATATGCAGCTCTTCCGGATCCACCTCTTTTACCGGATACCCTTTGTCTTTCAAAAACCGCAGACCTTCCTTCATTTTCTCTTCCTGTTCCTTCACCAGGTCATGAATAAAATTCTCATAACGGGTCCCCGCGGAACCGGAAACCAATAACCGGAACAGATCCTGATGGGGAAGCGCTACGGTCCGGATCATGTCGATCTCCGACTGACTGGTAATCCCCTGATAATCTCCTTCATTGACGGAACGATAGGCCCCCGAAATATGGGCATCTTCCCATTCCTGTAAGGCTGTGATGGCAGGCTCCACCACCTGACAGAACAGATCTTCTTTGTCCGTACAATGCCGATACAATGCAGCGGAAGTCAGTCCTGCAGCGGCTCCTATGTTACGGATGGAAGCCTTCTCGAAACCTGCCCGCATGAATTCTTCCTTCGCAGCCTGTAATACTTTTTTATGACTCAGTGTTTTATCTCTTGGCATAAGTCCCCCTTTATGTTCCTTGCTGTACCGCTTCATAGGAAAACAGATCCGCCTTCCGGTTCAAATCCTCCAGAGAAAGCTTCACCGTACATACTTCCTTTAGCAGTTCCCCGTCATGCGTGACCAGGATCACGGTTTTCCCCTGCTTCTTCAGATCATCCAGAAGCCGTGCTACCTGCCGCATATGCGAGTGATCCAGTCCGCTGGTCGGTTCATCAAATAACAGGATCTCCCGGCCGCTGGCCAGGGCCGAGGCCACCGCTACCCGCTGTTTTTGTCCGCCGGAAAGGGACAGCGGATGACGCTCCGCAACCTCTTCCAGATCCAATTTGCCAAGGATTTCCATGGCTTTTTCTTTATCTTCCCGTTCCTGGCTGATCAGCACTTCTTCCAGCACACGATCGGTAAATAACTGATGATTTACATCCTGCATGACCATATAAAAGTGTTTTAACCGCTGTTTCCGGTTCCAGGTTTGTCCGTTCATGGTAACGAGTGCCTTGCATCTTTTTTCCATACCGCACAGGCAACGGAGGAATGTGGTTTTCCCTCTTCCGTTTCCTCCTACGATGGCAATGATCTCTCCTGCAGGTAATTCTATCCTGGGAATATCAAACAGAACCTTCTCTCCTTTATACCCAAAGCGGAAATGTTCCAAAAGGATCTTCCCACGTTCTCCCTTTAAGGGTGGAAGTTCCATACTCACGGCATTTTCAAAGGTCTTCCCCCGGAGTCCTCTTTTATGAAGCTCTTCCTCCGAAAGAGAAGCAAATGCTTCACCTGTCATCTCTTCACGGATCCTTCCATCCTCCATGATCAGGACTTCATCTATATAAGGCAACAGATAAGCAATGCGATGTTCCGCGATGAGCACCGTCTTCCCCTGCTTTTTCCACAATGCCAGCATCTTCTGTAAACCGCAGACTCCCTCATGATCCAGATTCGCGGAGGGTTCGTCCAACGTGATCACCTCCGGTTCCTGGCAGGCTACACCGGCGCATGCGATCTTCTGTTTCTCCCCCCCGGATAACCGGAAGATATTCCGATCCATCAGGGACCTTAAATTGGTCTGTCTCACCAGTTTCTCAATACGGTCAATGATCTCCTCCGGTTTCATTCCGAAGTTCTCACAACCAAAGGCGATCTCGCTGGTGGTATCTACATTAAAAAACTGGCTCCTTGGATTCTGAAACACACTGCCCACGTAACGGGACAACTTCTGTAAAGGAATATCCGTTGTCTGCCGTTCCTTTACCAGAACCCTGCCCTGCAAGTCTCCCTTGTAAAAATGGGGAATGAGACCATTCACACATCGGATCATCGTAGTCTTTCCGCAACCGGACGGACCGCAGATCAGCGTGATCTTACCCGGCTTAATGGAGTGGTCGATCTCTTTGAGAGATGCAGATCCCCCTGCATAACAAAAGGATACATGTTCAAAACGGATCATAGAAAAAATCCTCCGATCATACACCATACGACAGTAAAAATACAAAAGCCCATGATCAGGTAATCCAAAAAGCGGAGTTTGACGTTCCAGATACAGGTTCTTTGAATCCCCACTTCCAACCCTCTGGTTAAAGCCGCTGCGGAAAGCTCTTCTCCGATCACGGTACAATCCGCGATCAGGGGAACCATTCGATATTCCACCATTTGAGAAGCCTTTCCTCCTCCCAGACAGATCCCGCGCATTTTCATGGCATCCCGAATGCAGCTGTATTCTTCACCGATGGTGGGAAAATATCGAAAGATCACGGAAACGGGGATCAAAAGCGTATCCGGCAGATGCATCTTCTTTCCTGCCGCAATGAATTCACTGACTTTGGTGGTTGCCATGGTATAACGAGCCATAAACACCGCCGGCAGGAACTTGACGATCACATAGACCGAAAGCGCCAGAACGGACTCCCAGGGCCTCAGGTCCCCTTTTAAAAACATCTGAGCTCCGTAGCTGCATCCATATACCAGAACGGAAATAAAAAACAGTTTCCATTTCCGTTCCGACAGCAGGAGCAACACCGGAACAAACACCAGGATCCAGTAAAATACCGTCATTTTCTCGCCTCCGGCGCCTCCCAGCACAAAAACAGAGATCATAAACAACAGCAGAAGCTTTGTACGGGGATCGATCAACGACGCCGGTTTTAAATCAACCTTATAATCCATTTAAACAATACCGGCCTTTTCAAAATGTTTTTTCAATACCTTGGTTCCGATATAACCGCCCAGTAAGCCAAACAGGAAATTGGCGATCAAAAGGACCGGGCTCATCCAGGGAGGAAGCAGGGCCGTTACGGAATCGATATACTCCTGTCCGTAATTCTGACGCGTGGAGAAATACTGTTCCGCATTGTAGAAAATACCAAAATAATTGGCCCAGATATACAAAATGGAAACCGCATAAGCAAGGATTCCCAGCTTCTTACTCTTATATTCTCCCTTTCGGTAAATCCATTCCGCGATCAATCCGGTAATGGTTCCTACAATAGTGGCATAATAGCTCATACCGGTCACCCACAGCATGAGACCCATGAGAATGTTCATAAGAAGGATCATTCCGAATTTCTTAACTTTGGTCAGAAATAACATATAGGGGATCCCGGCCACCAGCGGAGGGATCACCACCAGGGAAAGCATCATCACGGGAATGATCCCCAGGCATGCAAATACGCACAGCAGTACCGCCATGATCGCTGTGTAGATCCCCACGTTGATCAGATCATGGGCATTTAATTTGTTGGAATTTGTTTCGTTCATTTTCTTATAAGCTCCTTCGTTTTTTAGTTATCGTTGATCGCTTTTTGTTCACTAACAAAAAAGGAGAAGCACCCTGCTTCTCCTTTTCGTAACCATCATGCACTTTATCCTTTACATTGCCGGAAGCAACGTTCCAAATAAATAAAAACATACTGCCTCTTTATGAGTGATCATTGATAACCGAACCATAGGTTATCATAGACTAACTAATCTGTCAAGGCAAAATCATCACAAAAATTGAGGGGTAAATGAGCAAAAAATAGGTTGTATCTATTCTCAGGGAATCTTTATAGTGAGGTTGAGGTGTTTCAATTCTTACGATCGGAGGAATGAAATGAAAATCTATGTCAACGCAAACGTCGCAAGAGGCGGCAACGGCTCAAAGGAATCTCCCTTTAAAGCCATCGATGATGCTGCAAAGATCGCTCTTCCGGGAGATGAAGTCATTGTTGCACCCGGCATCTATCGAGAGTACGTAAATCCCAGACATGCAGGGACGGAGGATGCCCGGATCGTTTATCGCTCGGAAGTTCCTTTGGCTGCCGTGATCACCGGTGCAGAAGTTGTAACCCAGTGGAAGAAATACAAGGGAACCACTTATGTTACCACCGTGGATAACACCCTGTTCGGGCCATACAATCCCTATATCCAGGAGGTGGAAGGTGACTGGTATTTTGCCGACAATCACATCCACACCGGAACAGTCTATGTCAATGACCGGATGTTTTACGAGACCCAGTCATTGAAAGAATGTCTGGCAGGAGAAGTTTATGATCGCAGCTGGGAACCGGAGATGTCTGTTTACAAATGGTACTGTGAACAGGATCCCAAGAATAACACTACCGTGATCTATGTGAATTTCCAGGATCTTGATCCAAAAAAGCAGAAAGTGGAGATCTCGG
>JAIKYN010000231.1 GCA_024683155.1 Lachnospiraceae bacterium
AAAATTGACTCCTCCTTGGCTTATAAGCCATCTTCAAGTGTTCGAAACACTGTACCGGCATTGTTTACCGGTACTCTAACAGAATAAAAAAGAAGGAAAGTGCTGTCAATTTCAATATTGGATAAAACTTCACTCAAAAAAGAAATTTTTTCGGTGATAATCACAAATTATGTGTTTTTATGCTTTTATATGCAGTGCTTATATCAAGAGACCGCTTTTCATTTTCAATCCATCTCCAGATCCAAAAGCTCCGAAATAGCATCCACCACATAGGTAGCGCCGGCCCTCGTCAGATCCTCCCGGTTGGAATTGCCGTAAGTCACCCCACAGGTATAAGCTCCCGCATCCTTTCCCATGGCGATATCCAGAGGCATATCCCCGATAACCAGGGTTTCTTCCGGAGAAAAGGAAAGATCCTTCATGGTCTTAAGGACCGCCTCGGGATGGGGTTTTAAACGGGTGGTATCATCGCCGCTGAGCACATAGGCAAAGAGATCCCGGACGCCCCAGCCTTCCAGAAAGGCATCCAGAGATTCCTTATTCCGGGCTGAAGCAATGGTCAGCGTTTTCCCTTGTGCCTTCAGAGTTTTCAGCACTTCTTCCGTTCCGGGAAAGAGAACCGGCGGGATCTTTTCCTTCATGGCATCAAAGATCCTGCGATATACCGTGACACAGTGTTCCATGCGCTCCTCGGGAAGATCGGGATATACCTTGCGGAACCCTCCCTGGGAGGATAAGCCGATGGTGGCTATATATTCCTCCTCGGATGCCACATGAAGGCCCAGCTGTCTTGCCGCTTCCTTCTTGGCTTCCACAATGGTCTTCTGGGTATCTGCCAGAGTCCCGTCAAAATCAAAGATCAAGAGATCAAATATCATATAGGTTCCTTTCACTGCTCATTCCACAACCTTGAGATAGCTGCTGACACAGTACAATGTCTGTCCGTTATAGTCCACCCGGGACCAGCCATACTCTGCATTGATGCCCGTTCGGGTCACTGTCTGTCCGGCCGTCAGCTGTGCCACCACCACCGAATCTTCATCGGTCACACTGGGTTTGCTGCGCAGATTGACCACTTCCTTGGCGGTGACGGTTTCACTGCAGTCCGTAAATTTGGTCTTAAAGCCGGAGGTCTCGGTTTCCGGCTGGGTCGTCTGCTGTACCGGCGCACTCAGATCTGTGGTCAGATAACTGGAAACCGCATAATATACGCCGCCTTCGTACTCAACCCTGGACCAGCCACTGGGACTGGTTCCGGTACGATGTGCTACCTGGCCGTTGGACAGAGTCAGCATCACCGTGCTGTCTTCTCCCTGACTGGGTTTATTACGCAGATTCGTATGGTTTTTGGCGGTTACATTTTCATCGGCCGGATCAAAGTGCATCAGGGCTTCTACATCGGCAGATGCCGTCTCCCGCTGGGAAGTATCCTTCGCCTGTTCCGTGCCGTCATAGCCAAAATATGCCACATCCACGTCCACATTCCGGGAGATTCCCGGAACCGTACCCTGATTGGTATACTGCCACATGGAACACTGTCCGTCGTAGGCAGGTCCTGTTGCGATGCTGTCCGTATTCTGATTATACCAGGCCATCCATATCTTATATGTTTGCTGGATCTGCGAGTTGTTCCACTTGGCATCTCCCTGCAGCTCATTGCGGGATGCATAAAAAATCGGCGTATATCCGGCCTCATGGATCTTCTCCAGAAAGGCCATGGCGATGGCACTGCGCTCATCTTTGGTCAGAGAATACATCCGGCTGCCGGCATTCTCAAAGCCTTCACAGTTATATCCAATGGGATAGGTAATGGGGTACTTGGCCACATAATTGCTGACCCAGGCAGCTTCCTGGGCAGCTTCTTCCACGGTTATGGCCGTAGAGAAAAAATAGGCACCGATCTTGATCCCCACCTTCTCCGCTTCCTGCATGTTATATCTGGCATTGGAATCCGCCTTGATCTCACCGGATACCGCATCCCGATAACCTACCCGGACCATGGCAAACTGCACGCCGCTGCCTGCCACCTGTGCCCAGTCAATGGTTCCCTGGAACCGGGATACATCAATGCCGTAAGTAACCGTATTATTTTCTCCTACGGTGCCGGCCGATACTAACTGCGTCATGTCCACCGCAGAACCGGTCTCTTTGGCGATCTGTCCTTCGGGATCACTTCCCTGCAGATCCGTGCCGTCTTCCGCGAAAGCTTCTCCCGAAGCGGTTTCTTCCGGTTGCTCCGATTCTTCCGAAATCGTGGTCTCGGCAACGGTTGCAAGAACGGATGTATCTTCCTGTGTATCCGCCGTATCTTCCACCGGCCTTACTTCGATCTGCTCGACCTCGATGGTTTCCGCCTCTTCCGTTTTATTCGAAAAAAATACCGTCTTTGCAAGCAAAACGAGGATCACCAGGATGGCTCCTCCTGCCAGTAACATAGGGATCCGTAGCCTGTTATCTTCTGTATATCGGTTATCTTTCTCTTTGCGATCTCTGCGATCTTTCTCTTTGTAATGTCTGCTGTCTCTGTCTTCTGTACGCATGTCTCTAAACTACTACTTCCCGCCTGGAATACCTTTTATCTTTTTAGCAATATCTTTTATTTTTTGCAATATCGTTTCATCCATTCCGAAATATCTCGTTTCATTCCAATGGATCCGCATATGACCCGTAAAAAAGCCCTTCATTCCGCCGGGAATGAAGAGCTTATGTGTTGTGTTACGCTTCCTGTCGAAAAACGATCTCTCCGGTTTTCGCATCCATGGAATCCACAATAGCCAGAGAATGAAGATTCATCCCCATGCCACGGATCAGCTTGCCGCCTTCCTGAAAGCCTTTCTCTACGGCGATACCGATGCCTTCAATGGTTGCTCCGGATGCCTGTACGATCTCGATAAGCCCCTGCAGAGCGCATCCGTTTGCCAGGAAATCATCAATGATCAGGATATGATCCTCCGGGCTTAAATACTTCTTGGAAACGATCACCTGATACTCTCTCTTGTGGGTAAAGGAGGTGATCATGGTGCTGTATACGTCACCGTCCAGATTGATGGACTGGCTTTTCTTGGCAAATACCACCGGTGCATCAAAATACTGGGCTGCGATACAGGCAATCCCGATGCCGGAAGCCTCAATGGTAAGGATCTTGTTAATGGGACGGTCCGCAAAGAGACGCTTGAACTCCTTTCCCATCTCGTTATACAGATGAATGTCCATCTGATGGTTCAGGAAACTGTCTACCTTAAGGACATTTCCTTCCTTTACGATTCCGTCTTTTCTGATACGCTCTTCCAGTAACTGCATGCCGGTAACTCCTTATGCTCAGGTATATTCTCTTTGTCCCTATACATTTCGTATGGCAAGAGAACTGCTTATGATTGTATTACTTTACCGGCCTTTTTTCCACTCCAAAGAGCAACTGTTTTCAAAAATCAGTCAATCAGGGAATATCCGTAGCCGTTACAGAACGCATCGATCTTCTTGTTCATGCGGCAAAGCTCGCAGTCATCCGGCAAATAGGAACGATAATCCGGCAGATCGGCAGGTGTAAACAGCGCATGTACAGGATATCCGGCTACCTTGGTAGCTGCAGAGAATATACTTACGATGGCGGAGATCTTACCGCCGTAATAGGTCAGTCCGCTGACCACTCTGGCTCCGGCAATACCGGTGGTAATGCTGGGCATGAGAACCAGCAGATGTTTATTTTCGATCATCATTCTGGAATTATCACGGAAAATCATCTGTCCGCCATGGTTATATTCCGGTTTTACAATGTATATGGTCTTATGGCTGTTCATGGAGACGATTCCGGCCTTGGTCAGTTCATCGGCCAAAAAGGCACCGATCACAGACGTTCCTTCCATGCAGACAATGGTATCTACAACGGTGGAAGAAATGATGTCCTGACTGAGAGCTACCGCCACCGCTTTGGCCTCGTTGAGACGGGACTTCATGGTGGTCATATCCATGTAGTAGTTGACATGTGAATTCGGTGTTACGAAGTGACCGGGGATCACCTTCAGATTAACGTTGGGTGATCGTTTGGCTTGAATCTTGACATAGTTCTCCATAGTTGCCTCCTTCTCGACAGTGCTTTTATTGCAAGATGTTCACACAATTAAAAAGAAACCTCCTGCAATCCCCAAATACTAATCATATTTTACCACTGTTCGCAGACAACTGCTACATTTAACTGAAAATTTAATGCAATCTTAGGAATCCGACTTTTTACTGTATTTTCCGGCATTTTTTCGGAGTCCGGTACCGGATTTTCTGTTCTCTCTTTGCTTTCCGTCTTTAGATTTCGTGTTCGCTTCCGGTTTCTTTTCGCTGTTTACGGTTTTCTTTCCGGGATTTACCGCTTTGTTTACAGAGTTTTCCGGTTTCTTTGCCACGGAATATCCGAATTTTCCCAGTTTCTCGCCCAGGGAGAGATAATCACCGTGAGAATAGGCTACCAGGTCCGCTTTCCTTAGATCCAGACGGCCCTTTTCATCCAGAAAGGTCTCCTCTACGTCCACGCAAAGCACCTCTGCCAGGAACAGATCATGACTTCCCAGCGGAAGGATCTGTGTGACCTTACATTCGATATTCACCGGACTTTCCGCGATACCGGGGCAGCTGACCTTCTCCATCTTCATGGGGGTCAGATGCATCTTTGCAAACTTATCATAGTCACGGCCGCTGCGTACACCGCACCAGTCGCAGGCCCTGGTCAGCTCCCGGCTGGTAAGGTTGACGACGAATTCCCCGCTCTCCTTCAGGATGTGGTGGGAATACCTCTCCGGCCGCACGGAAATGGAAAGCATGGCCGGTGAACTGCACACATTTCCTGCCCAGGCTACCGTGATGATATTGGGTTTCTCACCCTCCAGCGCGCAACTTACCATAACGGCCGGAATGGGATACAGCATATTTCCGGGTTTCCAGACTTGTTTTGCCATAGAGTTCCTTTCTGATTAGAAGATCAGACAACCTTTTCAGGTCCTTACTGACTAAAATCGGAGGATCCTTGCGGATCCTCCGAATACATTGCAATACTTTTCCGACTGATCGGAACAATCTTAGATCTGCACTTCCGATAAGGTGGGATACGAAGCAATGGCGCCTGCTTTCTGCACGCTGATGCCACAGAATGCATTGGAAAATGCCAGGGCTTTCTGCAACTGCTCTTCACTTATCTGTTCCAGGTTCTTTGCTTCCACGCCCATGGAAGAAAGCTGATAGAGGAAAGAGCCGATGAATCCGTCTCCTGCACCGGTGGTATCCACCGCCTGTACTTTCCTGGAGGCCGCAGAAGCTTTCACGGTTTTGGTATAAGCTTGGGCACCCTTGGAGCCTTCGGTATAAACCACCAGCTTTACGCCGGCTGCAAACAGCTGCGGCAGTGCTTCTTCGATGTCGGTCTTACCGGTAATGAATTCCAGTTCCTCATCGGATAATTTCAGAATGTCCGCAGCAGGGATAAACTCCATGACTGCTTCCTTTAATGCTTCCTTACTGCTCCATAAGTTAAAGCGAAGGTTGGGATCAAAGCTGATGAGAAGTCCTTCCTTCTGTGCCATCTCAATGGCCTTCTTATGGGCATCCTTCATAGGGAAATCCCCCAGGGATACGGAACAGAAATGCAGGGCATATCCGTCTTTGAACCACTCCTGCTTTAACAGCGCAGGATCATACAGCATGTCCGCACCGGGATTACGGAAGAAGGAAAACTCCCGGTTGCCGTCCTCTTTTAAGGCCACAAAGGCCAGAGATGTATTGGCTTTTTCCGTCCGCTCGATATAATCGGTCTCAATGCCGTATTCCTTGTATTCGTCCACGATCTTATCGCCGAAGGGATCCTTTCCCAACTGGCTGATCATGGCTGCTTCACCGCCCAGACGCACATAGGCGCCGCATACATTGCCGGGTGCACCGCCTACCTTCGGTGCAAAGCTTCCCACCTGGCTGATGCCTTTTCCTGCTTCTCCGGGGATAAAGTCAATAAGTACTTCTCCGATGGCAAATAACTTCTTCATGGTAACCTCCAAGATATGTTTTCTTTAATTTCCAAGTAATGCATCCAGCTCCTGATCCAGCGTACTCTGGCCGGGCAGGGAACCGATCTGGTAATTGACCAGGTTGCCCGCAGCGTCAATAAAGAACGTCTGGGGAATGGAGCTGATACCGTAAGTATACGCTCCGTCATAATTTACATCAAAACCTACCGGGAAGGTATAGCCATACTTGTTGACAAACGCCTTCACACCATCCACTGTATCCGAGCTTCCGTCGGTAAGATTCACGATCAGGAAGTTGATCTTATCCCCGTAGCGTTCATACGCATCCTGAAAATACGGCATCTCCGATTTACAGGGGCCGCACCAGGTCGCCCAGAAATTCAGCATGATGGGCTTTCCAAGGAAATCATACAGATTTACCATTTCCCCCTCCTGGTTCATGAATTCAAAATCCGGAACCGCATCGGGCGAAGGTTCTGCTGCTTCCTGCGTGGTGGAGGAGCTGTCTCCTTCCTGCGCAGTGGATGCGCTATCTGCTTCCTGTGACTGCCCGGTAAAATCAATAAGATCTTCCCCCTCTGCAAAGGATATGGTAGCAGCTTCCGAAGCTGCCGTAGCAGTTGCTGTTTCCGCCTGCGTTTCCTGTGCAGTTTCCGCCGAAGCCGAAGATACAGCTGTCTCCTTCGCAGATGCTTCAAAAGCAGCTGCGCCTGTCTGTGTTTCTGCTTCAGAGGCGGTCTGAGAAATGTCCGTATCCGGGGTCTCCGGCTGTTCCTGTGCATATTCTGTTTCGTCGATATAGTCTTCGGATAAAGCATCATATCCGAACTTTGCAACCACAATCAGCAGTACCAGTGCCACTGC
>JAIKYN010000240.1 GCA_024683155.1 Lachnospiraceae bacterium
CGGCATGAAGGTTATGGAAATGCTGGAGAAGAACATCCGTCCCAGAGATATCCTGACCAAAGAAGCATTTATCAATGCGCTGACCGTAGATATGGCACTTGGCTGTTCTACCAATACCATGCTGCATCTGCCTGCCATTGCCCATGAAGCCGGTGTAGAGATCAATATGCAGATCGCCAATGAGATCTCCGATCGTACACCCAACCTTTGCCATCTGGCTCCTGCAGGTCCTACTTATATGGAAGACCTGAACGAAGCAGGCGGTGTATATGCTGTTATGAATGAACTTTCCAAGTTAAATCTCCTGAATCTGGATCTGATGACCGTTACCGGCAAGACCGTAGGAGAGAATATCAAGAACGTTGTTAACCGTGATCCCGAAGTCATCCGTCCGGTTGAGAATCCTTATTCCAAGACCGGTGGTATCGCCGTTCTGACCGGTAACCTGGCTCCCGATTCCGGCGTTGTTAAGCGTTCCGCAGTAGTTCCTGAAATGATGGTCCATGAAGGACCTGCCCGTGTCTTTGATTGTGAAGAGGATGCGATCGCTGCTATTAAGGGCGGCAAGATCGTTGCGGGAGATGTAGTAGTGATCCGTTATGAAGGACCGAAGGGTGGCCCCGGTATGCGTGAGATGCTGAATCCTACTTCTGCCATTGCAGGTATGGGACTTGGTTCTTCCGTGGCATTGATCACCGATGGTCGTTTCTCCGGCGCAAGCCGTGGCGCTTCCATCGGACATGTGTCTCCCGAAGCGGCTGTAGGCGGTCCTATCGCTCTGGTGGAGGAAGGCGATATCATCAGCATCGATATTCCTGCCAATAAGCTGGATCTGAAGGTTTCCGACGAGGAGCTGGCTAAGAGAAGAGCAGCATGGACTCCCAGAGAGCCTAAGATCACAACCGGTTACCTTGCACGTTATCGTGCGCTTACAACCAGCGGTAATCGTGGTGCGGTTCTGGAATTACCCAAGGATAAATAATAGATTGTTCAGAAGTTGAGGTTATCTTGTCGTGCAGTTAAACGGATCGGAAATCATTGTTGAATGTTTAAAAGAACAGGGTGTGGATACTGTATTCGGTTATCCCGGCGGTGCCATCTTAAATGTATACGATGCACTGTATAAGCATCCTGAGATCAGGCATGTCCTCACCAGCCATGAGCAGGGTGCGGCACATGCTGCAGACGGCTATGCCCGTTCCACCGGACGGGTAGGCGTTTGTATGGCAACCAGCGGCCCCGGCGCCACCAATCTGGTCACCGGTATCGCAACCGCATATATGGATTCGGTTCCTATGGTAGCCATTACCTGTAATGTAGGCCTTCCTTTACTGGGGAAAGACTCCTTCCAGGAGGTGGATATTGCAGGTATTACCATGCCCATTACCAAGCATGGCTATATTGTAAAGGATATTCATAAGCTGGCGGATACCATCCGTAAGGCATTCCGCATTGCACAAAGCGGAAGACCCGGCCCGGTCCTGATCGATGTGACCAAGGATGTAACCGGTGCAAGCTGTGAATACAGTCCCATGATCATTGTGGACAAACCGGTTTCCACCAAGAAACTGCCGGTGATCAGTGAGGATGATATCGCAGGTGTGATCCGTCTGATCAAGGCAGCGAAGAAACCCTATATTTTTGTGGGTGGCGGTGCCATTATCTCCGGCGCGGAGAAAGAACTGGCTGCATTTGCTGACAAACTGGATGCACCGGTTTGCGATACCCTTATGGGAAAAGGTGCATTTGACGGCAATTCGGATCGTTATACGGGAATGCTGGGCATGCACGGTACCAAGACTTCCAATCTGGGCGTCAGCGAGTGTGATCTTTTATTTGCACTGGGTACCCGTTTCTCCGACCGTGTTACCGGTAATGCGAAGAAGTTTGCTTCCAGGGCAAAGATCGTACACATCGATATTGATGCGGCAGAGATCAACAAGAATGTTAAATGTACCACTTCTCTGGTAGGGGACCTGAAGGTGGTCCTTAGCCGGATCAATAAGGAACTGGAACAGCAGGATCACAGGGAGTGGATGGATAAGATCGCTTCCATGAAGGCGGAATATCCTTTAAAGTATGATAATTCCGTTCTTTCCTGCCCGTATATCATGGAACGCATTGATGCACTGACCAAGGGCAACGCGGTGATCACCACCGACGTTGGCCAGCATCAGATGTGGGCTTCTCAGTATTTCCACTACACCAAGCCCCGTACTTTCTTAAGCAGCGGCGGTCTGGGTACCATGGGTTACGGCCTGGGTGCCTGCATTGGTGCCAAGGTGGGGAATCCCGATAAGATCTGCATCAATATTGCAGGAGACGGTTGTTTCCGTATGAACATGAACGAGCTTGCTACGGCCAGCCGTTATAATATTCCCATTATCCAGGTAGTGATCAACAATCACGTTCTGGGTATGGTGCGTCAGTGGCAGACCTTATTCTACGGAAAGCGTTATTCGCAGACGGTTCTGGAAGATAAGGTGGACTTCTGCAAGGTTGCGGAAGGTCTTGGCTGCGAGGCGATCCGCATCACCAAAAAGGAAGACGTAGATGCGGCCATTAAGAAGGCACTGAAAGCCAAGGGACCGGTGCTTCTGGATTGTATCATTCCGGAAGATGACAAGGTGTTCCCCATGGTTTCTCCGGGAGCTGCCATCAGTGAAGTGTTTGATGAAGACCCGACCCTTGAAAAATAGAGTATAATAGTCTGCAGGGGGACAGCTATTTGAGAAAACATGCAACCATTTTGTTTATCCTGGCAGTGTTACTGATTGCCGGATATTTCGGAGTAGCCAAATACTACGAAAACGGATATTGCTTCGGAACCTGGATCAACGATCATTATGTAACGGGCCTTACGGTGTCTCAAGTAAATGAGATGCTCCTTCAGGAAACCCCGGAATATGATCTTTCCCTTCGTTTTACGGAAGGTGATGCGCTCATTAAAGGAGATGCTATCGGTCTTACCGTTGACTACCGCAAGCAACTTTCCAATGTGAAACAGATGAATCAGGATTCCCTGCTTTGGGGAAGAAATCTTCTGTTTCCGGAAAAATATGTGGTGTATCCTGAGTTTTCCTTTGATGAAGAGGCCTTAACTTCTTCTTATAATGCCTTACCCCAGGTACAGAACGGGAGAAGGCAGAGAGAAGAAGCGGTGACCATTTCCATAGGGAATCACGGGTATGAATTATATGATCCCCATCTGCATGTGTTAAAGGCAGAGGATGGGCTGGAGAGGATCAAGCAGCGCATTTTAAGCGGAAACATGGAACTTGATCTTGACAGCGAGGATTTGTACGAAGATACGCCTTACAGTGAGGAAGAGAAGGATCTTCTTACACTGTTTGATAAGATCGATACCTTTCAGAATACCGGCATCACCTATGATATGGGGGATGAACAGGTGGTCCTGGATGGGGCGGTGACCGCGGATTTTATTACACTGAATGATGACGGGGGAGTCCTTCTGGGAAATGACGGAAAACCGGTACTGAACGAAGAGGCAGTGGATGCCTTCATTGACCGGCTTTGCGAGAACTTCAATACGTTAGGTAAAGAACGTATCTTTACCGCAACCGACGGAGAAGTAGTGACCATTGAAGGCGGAACCTACGGCAACGAGATCGATGCAAAAGCAGAGAAGATCTATCTGAAAAATGCTTTAAAGGAACACATTCGTGAGACACATGTTCCGGAATATAAGCAGGAAGCATTTGTCCGGGGAAAGAACGATATCCTGGATTCCTATATCGAGATCGATCTGACGGATCAGATGATGTATCTGTATCTGAACGGAGAAAAGAAGATCGAGACGCCCATCGTAACCGGTAATCTGGCACGAAAGAACGATACACCGGAAGGCGTGGACTATATATACTATAAGCAGAAAAACCGAACCCTTCGAGGACCCAATTATACATCCTTTGTATATTACTGGATGGCCATCATCAAGCACATCGGTATTCACGATGCCACCTGGCGTTCGGAATTCGGCGGGGATATTTATAAAACCCAGGGGTCTCACGGATGCATAAATACTCCTAAAGAGATCATGTCGGAATTGTACGACATGGTGGATGTAGGCTTCCCGGTTGTCCTATTTTATTAGCATTTTGCATATTGACCTTTGGGATGAATAATTATAATATGTTATTCAGGCGTAAACGCATAATTATGCATTTACATAGATTATTTTAAATTTACGAGGAGTGGAAACAATGTCCAGAGTCTACAATTTTTCAGCAGGTCCGGCCGTATTGCCGGAAGAAGTATTACAGGAAGCCGCAGATGAAATGCTGGATTACCGCGGAAGCGGTATGTCCGTTATGGAGATGAGTCATAGATCCAAGACCTATGATACCATCATCAAAGAAGCAGAGCAGGATCTTCGGGATGTTATGAATATTCCCGATAATTACAAGGTATTATTCCTGCAGGGCGGCGCACACCTTCAGTTCGCCATGATCCCCATGAACCTTATGAAGAACCGTAAGGCCGGTTACATCGTTACCGGACAGTGGGCAAAGAAGGCCTTCAATGAAGCCAAGATCTACGGTGAAGCAGTAGAACTTGCTTCCTCTGCTGATAAGACATTCTCCTATATTCCCGATTGTTCCGATCTGCCTATTACAGATGATATGGATTATGTATATATCTGTGAGAACAACACCATTTACGGAACAAAATATAAGACACTGCCTAATACCAAAGGCAAGGTTCTGGTTTCCGATGTTTCCTCCTGTTTCTTATCCGAGCCCATTGATGTGACCAAGTATGGTGTGATCTATGGCGGTGTTCAGAAGAACATCGGTCCTGCCGGCGTTGTCATCGTGATCATCCGCGAGGATCTGATCCCTGAGGAGTGCCTGCCCGGAACGCCTACCATGATGAAATATAAGACCCATGCAGATGCGGATTCTCTGTATAATACCCCTCCTGCTTACGGTATCTATATCTGCGGTAAGGTATTTAAGTGGATCAAGAAGATGGGTGGCCTGGAGGTTATGCAGAAGCGTAATCAGGAAAAGGCTAAGATCCTCTATGATTTCCTGGATTCTTCCGAACTTTTCAAGGGTACCGTTGTTCCCGAAGATCGTTCCCTGATGAACGTTCCTTTCGTTACCGGTTCCGAAGAGCTGGATGCGAAGTTTATCAAAGAAGCAACTGCAGCAGGTTTTGTATCTCTGAAGGGGCACAGAACCGTTGGCGGTATGCGTGCTTCCATTTACAACGCCATGCCGAAGGAAGGCGTTGAGAAGCTGGTTGCTTTCATGAAGGAATTCGAAGCGAATAACAAATAATAAGGAGCGTTTGGGAGTCATGAAGAAGTATGCTTGTTTAAATCCCATTTCCAATGTGGGACTTGAGAAATTTACCGTTAACTATGTAAAGACCGAGGATGTGAACGAAGCGGAAGGTATCCTGGTAAGAAGTGCGGATATGCATTCCATGGAGTTCTCCGACAACCTTCTGGCCATCGCCAGAGCAGGTGCCGGTGTGAATAATATTCCCCTGGAGACCTGTGCAGAGAAGGGAATCGTTGTATTTAACACTCCCGGTGCCAATGCAAACGGCGTAAAAGAGCTGGTATTTGCAGGAATGCTGTTAGCTTCCAGAGATATCGTGGGCGGTATCAACTGGGTAAATGACAATAAGGACGACGAGAACATCGGCAAATCCATGGAGAAGGCCAAGAAAGCCTTTGCCGGAACCGAGCTGATGAACAAGAAGCTGGGTATCATCGGACTGGGCGCCATCGGTGTTAAGGTAGCAAATACCGCAAAGCACTTCGGTATGGAAGTATATGGTTATGATCCTTATGTTTCCGTCGATGCGGCCTGGAGCCTTTCCAGAGACGTTAAGCATGTGCTTTCCGTTGACGAGATCTATCAGACCTGCGATTTCATCACCATTCATGTACCGCTTCTGGACAGCACCAGAGGTATGATCAATGAGGATGCGGTAAACAAGATGAAGGACGGCGTTGTGATCCTGAACTTTGCCCGTGATCTGCTGGTGGATGAAGAAGCTGTCATGAAGGGCATTGATGCCGGTAAGATCCGCAAGTATGTATCCGATTTTGCAAATCCTACCGTTGCAGGCCATAAGAACTGTATCGTAACGCCTCATCTGGGCGCTTCCACAGAAGAAGCAGAAGATAACTGCGCAAAGATGGCAGTTATTCAGCTGATGGATTATTTAGAGAACGGTAATATCATTAATTCCGTGAACTTCCCCAAGGTAGACATGGGTGTTTGTACCCAGAAGGGACGTATTGCCATCTTCCACAAGAACGTGGCAAACATGATCACCAAGTTTACCGCAAACTTAGGTGATAAGGGCATCAACATCACCGACATGATGAACAAGTCCAAGGGTGAATATGCTTATACCATGATCGATATGGAAGCAGAAAGCACCGAGGAAATTGTGAATTCTTTGAAGCAGATCGATGGTGTTATCAGACTTCGCGTGGTAAAATAATCTAACAGGAAGTTTTAAGCCGGCAGGCTCGCCTGTCGGCTTTTCTTTTTGTAAAACGTAAAGGAGTATCCCTATGGTTACAGTAAAACCTTTTCAGGCTTATCGGCCTAAGAAAGGCATGGAATCTACCATTGCCGCATTACCCTATGATGTATATAACCGGGCAGAAGCCAAGGAAGTGGTTCTTAAGAATCCCAAGTCTTTCCTTGCTATCGACCGTGCAGAGACATCCTTTGACGACAGCGTGGATACGTATGATCCCAGAGTTTATGCAAAAGCTGCCGAGATGTTAAAAAATGCCATGGACACCGGCGACTTTGTACAGGATGAAAAGCCCATGTATTATATTTATGCCCTTACCATGAAGGGCAGATGCCAGCACGGTATCGTAGCCTGTGCCAGCATTGACGATTATGTGAACGGCATTATCAAAAAGCATGAAAATACCCGGGAAGACAAAGAGATCGACCGGATCCATCATGTAGATACCTGTTCGGCACAAACAGGCCCCATTTTCCTGACCTATCGTTCCAATGACCGTTTAAAGGCTGTAACGGATAAAGTCATCGCTACCGCTGCGGAAGCGGATTTTACCAGTGAAGACGGGATCCGTCATCAGGTATGGAAGATCGAGGATGCTGCCGATATAGAAGAAGTGACCGGTGCCTTCGGCGGTATGGATGCGCTTTATATCGCAGACGGTCATCATCGCTGTGCCAGCGCCGTAAAGGTCGGGCTTAAGAGAAGAGCGGAAGATCCCGCACCCTCCCCTGAGAAAGAATATAATTATTTCCTGTCCGTGATCTTCCCGGAAGAGGAACTGAAGATCCTGGATTATAACCGTGTGGTGAGAGATTTGAACGGTCATACTCCGGACCAGGTTCTGGAAGAGATCGAGAAGAATTTCTACGTGAAGTACTGCAGTGATTTTAAGATCGCGCCCCGGCAGAAAGGGCAGTTCAGTTGCTGCGTGGACCATAAATGGTATCTGTATCAGATCATGGAAGACCGTATCCCCAACGATCCGGTGAAAAGTCTGGATGTCAGCCTTCTGCAGGATTACGTTCTGGAACCGGTATTTGGCATTAAGGATCCCAGAACCGACAGCCGCATTGATTTTGTAGGCGGTATCCGAGGCGTCGGAGAGCTGGAGAAGCGTTGCCGTGCGGACGGCAAGGTAGCGTTTGCCATGTATCCCACCTCTATTACGGAGCTGCTAGACGTGGCGGATGCAGGCATGCTCATGCCTCCGAAATCCACCTGGTTTGAGCCGAAGCTGCGCAGCGGATTATTTGTCCACGTGATCTGAAATACCGGCATGGTACAAAAACAATGATGAAGGAAGTATAGGATAATGGATGATAAACTTTATAAGTTTATGAACTGGCCTCGGATTGAGGGGATCGTGTATTCCGAGGAAGATGATCCGTTTGGGATCCTGGGACCGAAGCAGGTCACCAAAACGCAGGTGCTGTTTCAGATGTTCTGTCCCGGAGCCACCAAAGCATTTCTCCATATCTTAGACAGCAAGGAGAAGTCTTCGTTTACCAGAGAAATGGAACTGGTGGATGAAGCAGGTTATTTTGC
>JAIKYN010000299.1 GCA_024683155.1 Lachnospiraceae bacterium
ACCAGCACCATATACAGTACGGTGCCGCCTACAATGCTCAGCAGGGTGTTGCGTCTCCACAGATGCAGGCCCGCTACCGCTGCCACACCAATAAGAGAAGGCAACCAGGAGGCTGTCATTTCCACGGATACATCCTTAAGACAGTATACGATGAGCATACCGATGATGGCATAGGGCAGTTTCTTACCCAGATATAATACGTAATCCGGGACCTTGCGTTTTCCGCCAAAGATCAGGAAAGGTAAAAAGCGCAGCAGCATCGTCATTACAGCGATCACCGCGATCAGGAACAAAGCCTGTGTATCATGCATGGAATGTCCCTCCTTTCCGGTAAGGAATAGTAAGGATCACCACGATGAGCACCATGGCAGGGATCAGAAACCGGCTGCTGCCAAAAACAAGCAGACACAGGAAAGATGCGCCGATGCCGGTAAGGGCACTGCGATGCTGCCCGGAAGTCAGCCACTGCTCCACAAATACCGTAACAAACAGGGCCGTCATGGAAAAGTCGATGCCCCGGGAATCAAATTCCAGAACGCTGCCAAGTAAGCCTCCCAGCACTGATCCTATGACCCAATAGCTATGGTTAAAGGCCGTCACCAGAAAGCTGTACCATTCTCCGGCTTGATCCTCCGTAACCTCCGGATCCGTACATAACAGAGAATAGGTTTCATCCGTCAGCCCGAAGATCAGGTAGGGCTTAAAATGCTTCATCTTTCTGTATTTTCCCACCATGGAGACTCCATAGAACAGGTGCCTTGCATTTACCATAAGGGTCATAAAGGCTGCATAGACCGGAGATGCGGCACTTGCCAGAAGGTCCACGGTAATATACTGCATGGAGCCTGCAAAGATAAACAGGCTGCAAAGCAGCGTCAGCCACACCGAATACCCCTTATCATTCATCAATATTCCAAAGCCCATGCCTAAAACCACATAGCCTGCCATAATGGGCAGACTTTTCACAAAGGCTTTGCGTAAGATCTCACTTCGTTTCATACCGAACCGTCCCATTGCTTTTTTCAATTGTTTATTATAGCGTAAGCCCCCTGTTTATGCGACCTTGTCCGGCATTTTCTGCCCGTCCCTTTTTCCCTTTTGTCTAAAAATTTTAAAAAAAGGTTTGACAGGTTATTTTTCTCGTGATACATTTACTACGTCAGACGTAGTACGACAGTCGTTGCAACGTCAGTCAATGTATCGACAGACGAAGTAACGGAAACAACATACGCATATTTATTTCATCTAAGGAGGTCCTATGGTAGAGATCAGCAGTGATGTCATTCGCGGCTACAACGATACCATGATCCTCTTCAACCTGTTAGACGGCCCCTCTTACGGATACGAGCTATCCAAACAGATCAAGAACCTGTCCGATGGGAAATATGTGATCAAGGAAACCACCCTCTACTCTGCCTTCACCCGTATGGAGAAGAACGGCTATATCGAATCCTACGTGGTAGAGCCCGGAGCAGACGGAAGCGGCAAACGCCGAACCTATTACAGGATCACGGAAGAAGGTCAGAAGTATTACCGCGAGAAATGCGAAGAATGGTCCATTACGAAAGATGTAGTGGAACGCTTCATTCGCTATCAGTAATGTATCGGAAAACGGAAGGCTGTCTGTGACAGCATTTATGAGGAGGATTTGAGAATGAATACGATTCGTAATTATCTGGAGACCATGTTCGCCAATCTGCCGAACACTCCGGAAGTATTAAAAGCCAAAGATGAGCTTTGGCAAATGATGGAGGATAAATATTCCGAACTCATTGCGGAAGGTAAGACCGAGAATGAAGCGGTGGGTACCGTGATCTCTGAGTTCGGTAACCTGGAAGAGCTGGCCGATGGATTAGGTCTCGATAAGGTACTGCATCCCCAGCGCACGACCAGCCCCGAAGGCCCTACCTATACGGAAGACGTTACGTATGTAACCCGCAGAGAAGTCACCTTCCCGGAGGTCAAAGCCTTTTTGAAGGATTATGCCAACGGCTCTTTCCTCATTGCTCTGGGCGTTTATCTGTTCTGCACCTGTGCTTCTCCGGTGATCCTGGCAGACGGACTTTTTAACCGTTTCTCCTATGCCGATAACGCCGTGATCATCGGCGTATCGATTCTGATCATCATGATCGTCGTCGGTGTGATCGTTAACGTTCTGGGTGCGATGCAACTGAATAGATGGGATTTCCTGAAAGAGGAACTTTGCTCCATCGATTATGCAACGGCCGACTATGTGAACAATGAAAATGCGCGGTTCTCTCCTATGGCGATGATGATCATGACCATCGGCATCATCCTGTGTGCTTTGTGCTGGGTTCCCCTGGTGCTGGTAGAAAACTCCGCATTCCCCGGAACGGTGGAAACCATTATGATCGTTGTTCTTCTGGAAATGATCGGCGTGGGTGTGTTCCTCATCGTGCTGGCCGCCATGCTGAAATCACGCTATACCATGTTGCTTAACTTAAATGATAATACCACCGTCAGCGGTCATTACCGCAGAAAGGACGACGAAGTGCATTACGATAATAAAACCGTGGAAGGGATCATGTCTGTTTACTGGCCCGTCATCACCTGCATTTACCTGATCATCAGTTTTGTTACATTTAGTTGGGGAAGCACCTGGATCATCTGGCCCATCGCTGCCATCTTCAAGATGGTGATTGAAACTGCATTCGGAGGTAGAAAATAATGGAACATAAACATCCTTTTGCAAAAATATTTATCATTGTTCTGGGACTTATCACCATCGCCGCCATGGTATACGGCATGATCGTTCATCTGGGCGTTCCCTTCTTCCGCTTTAACGCATCGACGGAAACCACTGAAAATACAGTTTCACTGGATTCTTTCCACTCTCTGGACCTGGATCTGGACGCCGGAAGCGTTACATTGGTGGAAGGAGACGGTTATTTCGTAAAATATAAATATCCCGCCAATTCTCTGCCCACCATTGAAGTCAAAGGAGATCAGCTGGTGGTAAAGGAGAAAATAGATCCGCATATCCATCTGACCAATAAACATCTCTATGAGATGGTCATCACCGTTCCTGCAGGGACAGCCATAAAGGACAGCACCATCCATGTGGATATGGGCGAATTCATAGCAAAAGGCTTTACCTTTGATGACCTGAACATTGATGCCGATATGGGCAGTATCGAATTAACCAAGGTAACCTTTCAGGATGGCTACATGGATGCCGATATGGGCAACATCCAACTGAAAGACTGCACCTTCGATACCCTGGAAGCCGTTGCCGATATGGGTAATCTGGAAATATCCGGCACCTTCTCTTCCGTAACCGGCAACTGCGCTATGGGAAATATCGAGATCGATACGACTTCCACCGCAACCTTTGATCTGCGCTGCGATCTGGGAAATATAACCGTCAACGGAGACGATAAGGGAACTAAATACAAAAACTGATGCTTTCTAATCACAAAGGGTCCCTATCCCAACGGGTAGGAACCCTTTTTTTACATTTTTGAGTTAGTTATATATAACTCCGTGCTAATTGGAGTAAAATAATACAGACCGAGTAGCACGATCTGATATATATCGATAAAATCTCATGTCGGTGGAGGAAATATGTCTGGAACAAACGGAACAAAATTGGGTGAAAAAGAAATAATATCCGGAATGGCGAAACCGTTGGATGCGATCCGTTTCCGTATGGACATAGATGCGGACACCGGAAGTTACATACACTTTGTGGAATTATGGCCGGGTTTGCTGTTGTCGTTAAACCGGATCCATGTGAAATACGTTCCCTGCCCGTCCTTTACGGTGCCGTCCATCATCACCATGAACTGCTGTATCGAAGGACGCTGTGAAGCCATGATCTCCGATGATCTGTATATCTATATGGAACGGGGACTATGCTGCTTGGATGATCGGATCCCGTTAGAAGGGTTTCACTATCCCGGCAGTCTCTACGATGGCATAGAGCTGTATCTGGATCTTCGCCTCCTGCAGCATCATCCGATTCCTGCACTGGAAGCCTACGGCATTACTACGGATGCTTTGCAGCATCTCTTGAAAGATGGCGGTTTCTGCGGCCAGTTAAAGCCGGAAACCCTATCCATGGCCACCGCTTTGTTTGAACGCCTTCTCCGGGGGCACACTTCCCTGGAAACGTTCCGTTTCTATGCAATGGAGCTTCTTTTTCATCTGCTTCACGATGGATACCGACCCATGGAAAATGCACTGTATGCCACCAAAGGCCAACGGCGCATCGTAAATGAAGTGGAGGCGATCATCACCTCCGATCTGTCCAGGCGCTATACCATTTCTGATCTGGCAGGGCGCTATGGCCTGGCAGATTCTACTTTGAAAAAATACTTCCGGAAGGTCTATGGAATGACCTTTACGGATTATCTGCGAAACAAGCGGCTTGGGCTGGCCACCCGTCTTCTGGCCGATACCAAAGAAAGCATCGGGGAGATCGCAGCCCGTTGCGGCTATACCAATCAGGGCAAATTCGGCGAAGTCTTCCGCCGGGAGGTTGGACAGACCCCTCTGGAATACCGCCGTTTGCATATCAACGAAACCCATCCGACCTCCGAAGAAGCCTAGGAACTTCGCATCGGTGGGAATCTGTATCTCCGTATGATCCGGCGATACTCGAAAGGAGAAACCATGAAATTAAGTGAATTACAACCCGGTGTCTGTGGACGTGTTACTTCCGTAGGCGGGGATGCCGCTTTTCAGCGTAGGATCACTGCTGTTGGTCTCACGCAGGGCAGTAACGTAAAGGTCATGCGCAATGAAAAGCATTTCCCCCTTTTACTGTTTGCCCGCAACACCGTTCTTGCAGTCAATCGCAAGGAATGTGAAGAAATAGAAATCGAGGTGGCAGATAAATGAAGATCGCATTGTTAGGACAACCCAATTCCGGTAAGTCTACCTTATACAACGGTCTAACCGGTGCACATCAGCACGTAGGTAACTGGCCCGGCAAAACCGTTGAAAAAAAAGAAGGCTCTTTTACGGCAAACGGTAAGACCGTGGAGATCGTAGATCTTCCCGGCACCTATTCCCTGGCTGCAAACTCCGACGAAGAGATCATTACCCGTGATTATATCGTTTCCGGGGAAGCCGATCTGGTGGTCATACTGGCCGATGCTTCCCAGTTAGAACGAAGCATGTTCATGCTGGCAGATTATGCCGGGATCCGTGTTCCCTGTATGTTACTCCTCAATATGATGGATGTTGCAGAAAGCCAGGGAAAAAAGATCGACGCTGCTTCCATGGAGAAAAAGCTGAACATCCCCGTGATCCCTTTTATCGCCTCCAATAAGAAAACCTATGATGCCTTCTATAAAGCACTGGAGCGCATCGACCTGAAAAAATCCATCTTAAATACCGATGCATTAAAAAGCCTGTATGCAACGGAATTCGGCGAGACCTACACCAAAGTGATGTCCCTTCTTCCCGAAGAGGGCATCTCCTCCTACTCTCCGGAATGGATTTTTGCAAAGCTCCTGGAACAGGACGGCGTAGCCGAAGTAATGGTGCGCTCTGCCACAGGGGATCGCTTTCACGAGATCAAGGCTGCCATTTCTCATGTAAAACAAGGTGCCTCTCACACCGGCAACTGTAAATTCAGCTGGATCGACAGCGTTATGGACGGTGCGGTAAGCGGTGGTCAGCAGGACGACGCCTTATGTAAATTTGATATCTTTGCTACTTCCAAGGTCAAAGGTCGCATCTTTGCAGTGATCGTGATCCTTCTGTCTTTGGTGTTTTCCATTTTACTGGGATTCCCCTTTATGGGCATCGGCTCTTCCATTCCGGCTCTTGCAGCCCCTCTGGCGAATACCCTTCTGGAAGCAGGCGTTGCGCCTCTTCTGGTTTCCATCCTTTGCGAAGGGATCATCACTGCGTTTGCCTTCACTTTCATGATGTGCGGCTACGTATTTGGGGCCACCTTCGTCTTCGGACTTCTGGAGGAGATCGGCTACTTATCCCGTATTTCTTATCTGTTTGACGGTACCATGCGGAAAATGGGGCTCCACGGTAAGGCTATCATGCCATTCCTCATCAGCTTTGGCTGTAACATTGGTGGTGGCGCAGCTTCCCGTGTCCTGGATACCTGGGGACAACGTGTTCTGACCATTGCCCTTTCCTGGGTCGTTCCCTGCGGTTCTACCTGGGCAGTGGTGGGACTGGTAAGTACCCTGTTTTTCGGGCCCATGGGTGCAGTGGTGATCATTCTTTTGTTATTTGCCACTTCCGTACTCCATCTGTATATCACTTCCAGAATATATGGGAAAAAGCTCCTCACCGATGCAGACCGTACCGGTCTGATCATGGAGCTTCCTCCTTACCATAAGCCTCGCTGGGGCGAGCTTCTGAAAAATGCATTCCGTAAAATGGGACAGGCCTTCAAGCGTGCCATCGCCCTGATCACCGTGATCTCCGTGATCCTCTGCCTGTTATCCTACACCTCCGACGGGAATCTGGACGGAAGTATCCTCTATCGCTTCGGTAATGCCATTGAGCCGGTTACCTTATTCTTTGGTCTTCGCTGGCAGACCTTCATTGCATGGCTTGCTTCCTGGATGGGCAAGGAAGGATCTCTGGGTGCGCTGGCATCCGTATTCTCCAATCGCAGTGTTATGAGCGCCGTAGCGGTTATGACCTATAATCCGGTGGACAGTTCAGGCGTAGGGGCAGGTCTTGCGGAAGTTCTTTCCAAGCCGGAAGCACTGGCATTTATCTTTGCCTTCTACTTCAATATGCCTTGCTCCATGGCCCTCAGTGCCGCCATGCACGAAACCCACAGCGTGAAGTGGCCCCTTCGGATCGCCGCTTACTACATTGTGTTATCCCTGTTACTTGCTTGTGTGGTTTACCATGTGACCGGGCTCTTCCTGTAAGTTCGTTTTCTTCTGTTCGAAACGTGTGCCGCCGGGCACACTGCAACAAAAGCCGGGTGCTTTCCTTTTGGAAAACATCCGGCTTTATTTATGCTTCCAGGTACTTTTTAAGTGCAGGAAGAACGCGCAGCGCTTCCCTGCGTCCCTCCTGATAGACCCGTTCCAGTTCCCCGGGATCATGTTCCGTACGGCTGATCCCCAGTGCCATGGAAGGCCGGATCACAAAGGTCGTCCCCTGTTCTTCTTTTTCCTTGATCTCTTCCATCTGCCGGTTATACATGGCATGGCGATTTTCCATGGCCTCCGCTATGGCCGGATACTTCCGAAGGAGCCGTAACAGAAGGGGTGAGGTCTTACTTTTCCGATATCCTTCCGGCTGCGTCAATACGATCAGGTTCCGGTTATACCCCTGCTCTTCCATAAAACGGTACGGCACCGCATCCGAGATGCCGCCATCCAAAAGGAGGAATCCGTCCACGGATACCGGTCTTGAAACCACCGGCATGGAAGCGGAAGCCTGCATCCATCGGATATCCGTTTCTCCTCCATCGGTGCATTTGTGGAACACGCATTTTCCGGTTTTTACATCCGTCGCTCCCACATAGAATTCCGAAGGGTCCTTCCGAAAGGTCTCCCGGTCAAAGGGATCCAGTTCATCCGGCAGTTCCCGGTAACAGAAATCCACCCCGTACATATCCCCCGTTCGGATCAGGGAACGGATACTGCAAAATCTTGGATCGTTACAGTATTTTTTATTATAGCGGATGGGGCGTCCGATCTGTTTTGATTTGTAATTACATCCAAAGACGGCTCCTGCGGAAATCCCCGCCGCACCGTCAAAACGTATATCCTGTTCCATAAGGACATCGATCACGCCGCAGGTAAACATGCCCCGCATGGCACCGCCCTCCATGATCAGTCCTTTTTTAATGGGTTTTATTGCTTCTTCCAATATGGATCTTTCCTTCATTTTTTTATTTCTTAAATTTTATTTCTTAAACTATATTTCTTATAGTTTTTCTCTGCGCTTTACGCCGGATTCCTCTGCATTTACAGCACTTTCTGCGGGATCCACCGAACGCTGTCGCCGGACACCAGGCTATACTGCACGCCTTTATAGGGTCCCGTGATACTGTCATGGAAATGAGAGGCTCCGTGACAATGCCCGTAGATCACCTGACTGACGCCATACTCCTTCGCCATACGGGTGAAGATACTGTCCGTCTGCAGGATATTGGTGGGCGGATAGTGCAGGAACAGGATGAATTTCTTATAGCCTGCTGCCTTTGCTTCTTCCAGGGATACCTTCAGGCGCTGGGCTTCCCGGCCCACCAGTTTCTCCGCATGTTCTGCCGCCTCTTCATCCCAGCCGCAGATATGCCCGTACCGGTCCAGATAAAAAGGCCCCTCAAAGCAATACCCCTTGGTTCCCACCAGGGCCCAGTCTTCGTAGGCATAGAAATTATTCTGAAGGAATTCCAGTTTCCCGCGAAACAGCTCATTTAACTGCTCCGTCTTTTTGGCATCCCAGAACATATCGTGATTGCCCCGAAGCAGGATCTTCCGTCCGGGCAAGTCACAGATATACTGCAGATCTCTCTCGCACTCCCGAAGATTCTTCCCCCAGCTGTGGTCGCCCACCAGCACCAGGGTATCTTCCCCGGTCAACATGGTCCGGCATTTATTGCGGAACAGTTCCTCATGGTTTTTCCAAAGTTTTCCCGTGAGCTGCTCATGATTTTTGATCGCTGTGGAGAAATGCAGGTGCAGATCTCCGATGGCATATAAACTCATGGTTTCCTCTTCTGATGCCAACGCATCCGGGCTCTTTTATCACATAAAACCCCGGATAATTTCTAGTGCAATACAGAGCCGTAATGTTTCAGCTC
>JAIKYN010000362.1 GCA_024683155.1 Lachnospiraceae bacterium
GCCAGATCACATACGCACACTTCCTGATCAAACAAAGCAAACAGGATCTTCAAGCGGGTGGAATCTCCAAACACCTTAAACAGATCTGCCAGATCGCTGATCTCTTCTTCCGGTGGCATAGAGGAAGCCACCTTGCGGCACACATCTTCATGAACTTCGGTTACTTCACATACTTCCAGATCAAAATCCTGTTTCTTCATTTCTACCAATCCTTTATGATAAGTGTTTACTGATTGCGGAACTGCGGCGGTGGCATGCTCCGGAGATCTATAAGTTCTTCACCATAAGCGCCCGGATGGCATTGATCACAGCGATGACCATAACACCCACATCGGCAAAAATAGCGACCCACATGTTGGCAATACCGATAGCACCAAGGAGCAGGCAGATCAGCTTTACGCCTATGGCGAAATAAATGTTTTCATATACAATGCGAATGCACTTCTGTGCAATGAGAATGGCTTTGGAGATCTTCCGGGGATCATCATCCATAAGGACGATATCCGCTGCTTCGATGGCGGCATCGCTTCCCATGGCACCCATGGCGATACCGATATCCGCACGGGAAAGGACCGGAGCATCGTTAATACCGTCTCCCACAAAGGCAAGCATTTCTTTCTTACCCTTCTGCGATAACAGCTCCTCTACCTTATCTACTTTATCACCCGGCAGCAGCTGGGCATATACATCGGAGATCCCAAGGACCTGCGCAACGCTTTGCGCCGTCTCTTCCCGGTCACCGGTGAGCATGACGCATTTCCGGATCCCTGCTTTGTGCAGGCCTGTGATGGCATCTTTTGCACCCTCTTTGATCTCATCTGCAATGAGGATGTGTCCATAATATTCACCATCTACCGCAACATGGACCACCGTACCGATCTCGTGGCAATCCATGGAAGCCAGGCCAAGTCTTGCCATAAGACGCTTATTACCAACGGCCACCTTCTTGCCGGAAACCATAGCGGTAACACCTTCCCCGCTGATTTCCTCAACCTGGCTGACATTTCCCAGATCCGGCACACCCCCGTCGCCTTCAAAGGCACGGAGCAGGCTCTTGGAAATAGGGTGGGAAGAATGGGCTTCCGCATGGGCCGCATAAAACAGCAGCTCCTTCTCGGGAACCGGACTGTGATGGATACCCACCACTTCGAAGGTACCCTTGGTCATGGTGCCGGTCTTATCAAATACAACGGTCTTTACCTGAGAAAGCGTCTCCAGGAAAACGGAGCCCTTTACCAGGATACCCTCTTTGCTGGCGCCGCCGATCCCGGCGAAGAAGGTAAGAGGGATACTGATGACCAGCGCGCAGGGGCAGCTGATTACCAGAAATGTTAAGGCTCTGTACACCCAGGTGCTTACATTTGCATCCTGCCCAAGAAGCAGGGAAATGAGGGGCGGTAAAACGGCCAGAGCCAAAGCAGAATAGCAAACCGCAGGGGTATAAACCCGGGCAAATTTGCTGATAAAGGCTTCGGAACGGGACTTGCGGGAGCTGGCATTTTCCACCAGTTCCAGGATCTTAGAGACGGTGGACTCTCCGAACTCTCTGGTGGTCTCGATCTTCAGAACGCCCTTTTCGTTAATGCAGCCGGAGATCACTTCATCTCCGGGACGAACGGAGCGGGGAACGCTTTCACCGGTTAAGGCGGAAGTGTTAAGAGAAGAAGAACCTTCTCTTACGATACCGTCGATGGGTACTTTCTCACCGGGAGAAACCACGATCAGGGTACCGATGGCTACTTCATCGGGATCTACCTGTTCCAGCTTTCCGTCTCTTTCAATATTGGCGTAATCCGGGCGAATGTCCATCAGGTCACTGATGTTGCGACGGCTCTTGCCAACGGCGTAGCTTTGAAACAGTTCGCCGATCTGATAGAAGAGCATAACCGCAACGCCTTCCCGGTACTCGCCCAAAGCCATGGCGCCAACCGTGGCGATGGCCATCAGGAAATTCTCATCAAATACCTGGCGGTTTAGGATGCCTTTCAAGGCTTTCCGAAGGATATCGTATCCGATCACCAGATAAGGAACCAGATACAGCAAAAGCTGTAAATAACCGGTTACCGGAATAAATTGCAGGGCAATGATCAGCACCGCGGAAACGATAATGCGGATCAGAACCTTCTTCTGTTTTTTGTTCATAATATCTCCTCCCGACTCAGAGAATCGGAGTATCTCTTATAAGAAGATCTCGCAATCGTCTTCTACTTTCTTGCAGTTCTTCAAAACCTGCTTCATGGTAGCGTCTACATCGGCACCGTCTTCAAATTCCACGCTCATTTTAAGGGTCATGAAATTCACGGTAGCATCCTTAACACCGGCGGTTTCCTTGGTGGCCTGCTCCATTTTGTTTGCGCAGTTTGCACAGTCAACATCGATCTTATAAGTCTTCTTCATGGTATATAACTCCTTTACTGAGATGAATTTTTATTTAACATATGAGCAAATGTTCATATGTTTGATTAAAATATACTCCCGGTAAGATGGACTGTCAATACACAAAAACCGTAAAAAATAAAAATAGCTACATCAGGCCTGTATTTTTCAGAAGAAGGATCCATCCGAAGATGGTTACAATGGATAACAGGGTGGAAACTACTACGTATTCTCCTGCAAGATCCGCATCGCCGCCCATACTCTGGGCCATGGGATAAGAAGCTGCGGCAACAGGTGTTGCGAACATACAAAAGACAACGAATAATTCAGCGCCGGATAGGCCAAGGAGAGACATGACCGTGACCATGATGCTGGGAATGATAAGCAGTTTTAAGGAAGTGCCCACTGCAAGGGGCAGGGCATTTTTCTTCATATTGGAAGCATGAAGGGTTCCGCCCAGAACAAACAGAGATAAGGGAGTTGCCATGCTGTTTAATTCCGCTATGGGTTTCACCAGGGCAGAAGGCATGGTGATGGGCAGCAGATTAAAGGTGATACCGGCAATGGCACCGATGATCAGAGGGTTCTTCAGGATGTTCTTTAAGAGGACACCGAAGGAAACTTTGCCACCCCGGAAATATTCCAGAATGGCCACGGAGGAAATGTTATAAAGAGGGACAATGAAGGCTACCAGAATGCTGGCCATTACAGCACCTTCCGTTCCGAACACCGATTCCGTAAGGGGAATGGCAAAAAGGACGGAGTTACTGCGGAAGATCGCCTGCATGACGACGCCCCTTCGGGAGTTTTCCTTCACAAAAAGAGGGACCGCAAAAAAGACGGTAAGGATCACGATAAGAGTAGCAACAAAGGCAAAGCCCACATAAAAGCCGTTGCTTAACCGACCGAAATCCACCGCATAAAGATTGTTAAACATGATAAAAGGAAAAAAGATCTTAAAGACCACGCCGTTTAATTCTTTGAGAAAGCTTTCTTTTACGGCGCCGGAATGCTTTGCCGCCATTCCCAGCAGGATATATACAATAAAAGGGATCACCGCAGTGGTGGCGATCATGAGATTTTCCATATAAAGCTCCGGTATTATTTAAAGTTATTATCCCGCAGGAATTGCAGATAAACATCTGCGGGGAGGGGCTGACTGAACAGATACCCCTGGCAGTAGTCACAGCCCAGCTTTCGAACCTTATCTTTCTGGGCAACGGTCTCCACACCTTCCACCAGGATAGTATGGCAAAAGCGCTTACCCAGAGTAACGATATTGCTCAGGACCAGATTGCCGTCCGCACTCTTATCACTGTTCCAGAGAACGGATTTATCGATCTTCAGTACATCAAAGGAGAAATCATAGGCACCGGAAATATTGGAATAAGCCGTTCCAAAATTATCCAGGGAAACGGAAAAGCCGATCTTACGAAGTTCTTCAATGGTAAAACGCATCATCTCCGGATTTTCTGCAGCCGATGTCTCGGAGATCTCCAGATTAATGAAGAATGCAGGAACGCCGTATTTATTTAAAATGGTCCACAGGCGGTCTGCCAGATCTTTCTGCATACACTGTACGGAGGAGAGATTAAAGGTCACATAATCCACGCCCAAAGTAGAAACATGGTAGCGGGAAATAAAGTCGCAAAGGCGTTCAAACAACAGCTCGCCGATCTGCAGGATGGTGCCGTTCTGTTCCGCAACACGAATGAACTCGCCGGGAGGAATGTTTCCCAGAACCGGGTCTTCCAGGCGTGCCAAAGCTTCCGCACAATGGTACGCGTCGGTACGGAATTCATAGATAGGCTGGAAATGAAGGGTAAAACGTTCATTCATCATGGCGTCGCGAACAGCATGATCTACGCCGATGGAACGCTTGATGGGATCCAGATCCTTGCCGGATAACAGGCTCAGGGGCTGGTTCAGGGTAACATCCTGATCGGCCACGATGAGCAGATCCTCCAGGCGATCCAGATCTTCCGGCATGTGAATGACCAGAAGCTGTGTCTCGAAGGAAAGGGAGATATCCTTATAATTCAGGGTATCGGAGAAATAATCCATCAGAGTATTCATGTAGGAATCCAGCTGATCCCGATAATTATCGTCATACAGTTCCAGGGCAAAGACGCCATAGCCCACGGAATACCAGGCAACCGGGGAGCAGGCCTCTTTTAACCAGGCCACCATATCAAAGAGAACGCCGTTAAGCTGATCGTAACCAAGCAG